>CAJYKY010000431.1 GCA_913775005.1 uncultured Achromobacter sp. | reverse complement strand
ACCAGCTGCGAGCCGTTGCTCATGCCCATGACAAAGCCGAGCAGGCGCGACAGCATGATGCCCATGAAGAACGTGAAGGCCAGCAGCAGGACGACGCCCATCGAGTTGTTCTTGTTTTTCTCGATGGCGAACATCATGCCGAACGCGCCCACCAGGAACACGATGGCGGAAAGACCCGGGCTGGCGCCCATGACACGGTTGATACCGGTGTAGAGGCCGACCGCGGCGCCCAGCACCGTGGGGATCAGCGAAAGCGCCAAGAGCCAGTAGGTGTTGCGCAGGACCTGGTTGCGAGCGACCTCGCCCGGCGCGCCGGCCACCGAGCCGGAACGGTTAAAAGGGGACGGACGATATTCGTTCATGGAGAACTCCTGTGTACGGCAAAAATAAGGATTGCCTAGAAGGCTTAGATGGGAAGGATACCTTACAGTTCCCTGAAGAATCCAGTTTTTGAAAGGCGTATATCCACTATGTGGGGACGGTTAGCCCCGTTTCACCTCGTTGAGCACACGCCTAACGATATCCGGTAATTCGGCATCCATGCGAGCCTGCATCTGCTGGATGGCGTCAGTCAGGGCCTGCCGCATCAGGTGTTCGACTTCGGCTTGAAGGCGGGCGGTCAGCACCGAGGCGTCGGGGGGCGGCGCGGAGGCAGCCGCCACTGCCGCCATAGTCGTGGACGGGGCAGCCTCGGGGGGCGATTCAGCGGGGACCGGCCGGGCGGCCGCGTGCACCGCCGGGGCTTCGTCTACGTTCCAGTCTTCGGCCAGGCTGTCAGCCACGTCCGTCAATAGCGGAAAGTCATCGTCGTCCGCGCGTTCGGTCAGCAGCGGCGCGTCGGGTTCGTCGGCAGAGGGGATGTGCAGGGTCGGTTCGGCCCGTTGGGTCAGGGTGGGGATGCCGGAGTCGGAGGGGCGAGCGGGCATGAAAGCTCCCGAAGATCGATTGGCATGGCGGCGCGCTAAGCAGCCGCCAGCCGGGGCGAATAGGGCGGACAGAGCGCCCGGCGGTTACGCGCCGGAGGATTGACGGCTGAGGTCGTGGCTTTGCGGCGTGTGTCCCGCGTTCTGGTACACGCGCCAGCGTTGCCGGGCGGCCTGCTTGTCGTCCGGGTCATCAGACACGATTTCAAGCAAGCGCTCGAAGGTGTCAAATCCGGGCGGGCAGTCGTTGTCCAGGTTCAGCAGCCAAAGCGGGGCCGGGTCTGCGCCGTCAGCGGGGGGAGCGGGTTGAGCCGCCTGGGCCGCTTGTTGCGGGTCGCCCGCCGTCAACACAACGGGCGTCTCGGCGGCAAGCGGGTCGTTGGCCAGCACGTGCGGCACGAACGACGTGTCGTCGAACGCCCACAACATCCGGTCAAACGCCGCCAGCCGTGAACCGTCTTTACAGTACACGACCAGCCGCTGACCCGCCAGGAAACGCTTGCGGACCACCTGGCAGGCGGTGCGCAAGCGGTCCGGCGCGCCGAAGGCGAAGTCGATCCGCGTCATGCCCGGTTCCGTTGCGACGGCTTCAAACCTGGTCCAGCAGGTATTGCATCAGCAGGGGCACGGGGCGGCCGGTTGCGCCCTTGTCCTTGCCACCGCGCCAGGCCGTGCCGGCGATGTCCAGATGCGCCCAGCGGTAGGCCTTGGTGAAGCGCGACAGGAAGCACGCCGCCGTGACCGCGCCAGCCGGGGGGCCGCCGATGTTGGCCAGGTCGGCGAAGTTGGATTTCAGCTGTTCCTGGTAGGCGTCGTCCATCGGCATGCGCCATGCGGTGTCCAGCGACTGGCGGCCCGCAGCGGCCAGCGCGTCGGCCAGCGCGTCGTCCTTCGAGAACAAGCCGGTGTTGACGTTGCCCAACGCCACGACGCAAGCGCCGGTCAGCGTGGCGATGTCGATGACGGCGGACGGCTTGAAGCGTTCGGCGTAGGTCAGTGCGTCGCACAGGACCAGGCGGCCTTCGGCGTCGGTGTTCAGGATTTCGATGGTCAGGCCGGCCATGCTGGTGACGACGTCGCCCGGCTTGTTGGCCGTGCCGCTCGGCAGGTTTTCGCAAGCGGGGATAAGACCGACGACATCCAGCGGCAATTCCAGTTCGGCCAGGGCGCGGAACGAGCCCAGCACGCTGGCGGCGCCGCACATGTCGTACTTCATTTCGTCCATGGTGGCGGCGGGCTTGAGCGAGATGCCGCCCGCGTCGAACGTGATGCCCTTGCCGACCAGCACGATCGGGCCGGCGGCGGCCTTGGCTGCCTTCTTGGCGGCGGCCTTGGCGCCAGCATGGCGCAGCACGATGAAGCGCAGCGGCTCAGCCGAGCCGCGCGCCACCGACAGGAACGAACCCATGCCCAGCGCTTCAACCTGCTTCTTGTCCAGCACTTCCACCTTCAGCGATTTGAACTCGCGGGCCAGGCGCTTGGCGGTATCGGCCAGGTAGGTCGGGGTGCAGATGTTGCCGGGCAGGTTGCCCAGCGTGCGGGTCAGTTCCATGCCGTTGGCAATTGCATTGCCTTCGCGCAGGCCCTTTTGCGCCTGGTTGGCGTCCGCGCGTTCAAGGATCTGAACGATCTTCTTGAGCTTGGGGCGGGCGTCGCGATCAGGTTTGCCGAAGCTGGAGTCGTAATGATAGGTGGCGTTGCCGGCGGCGATGGCGGCGCTGCGCGCACGCGCGATGACCGGCACATCAGCAATGGGATTGGCAACCAGCGTGGACACGCCTTCCGTCAATTGGGCGGCTACGCAAGCCGAGGCGAAGGCCTGTTCGGCCGAGGCGTGCACGCGGGCGGAGTATTCGTCCTGTTTGCCCAGGCCCACCAGCACAACGCGCTGCGCAGTAACGCCGGGCAACGTGCGCAGCGTCAGGGTGGAACCGGCGCGTCCGCGGAACTCGGCCTTGACCACGGCGCGCACGGCGCCGTTGGAAGCACGGTCGATGATGTCGGCGGCGGGGCTCAACACGCCATCCGCGTACACCCCGACAGCCAGGGCGGCGGTTTTAACCTGGTGCAGGGAAGCGGTGGTCTGTGTGCTAAATTCCATGAGGGTTTCCCGTGTACGTCTGTGTATGATGCGGTCGATTATCCCGCATATTCTCCCATGTCTCTATTCAAACGCTCTGTCGTCAGCGAGATCACCAGTCACGCTGGCGTTGTCTTTTCCACGTTGCTCGTCGTGTGGCTCAGCGTGCTTCTCGTGCGCCTGCTCGGCGAGGCCGCGGGAGGCAACATCGGAGCGGACGTGGTGGTGGTGCTTGCCGCGCTCTCTACCATCACCGCGCTGCCGACCATTCTGGCTGTATC
>CAJYKY010000430.1 GCA_913775005.1 uncultured Achromobacter sp. | reverse complement strand
GTTTGCCGGCGGCACGCCGATGTTACTGGCCGTGACCGTGTCCGTGTTCGTGCTGGCCGGTGTCGTCAAAGGCGTGGTGGGCCTGGGCCTGCCGACGATATCGATGGCGATGCTGGCGCTGGTGATGGCGCCCGCGCAGGCGGCCGCGCTGCTGATCGTGCCATCGCTCATCACCAACTTGTGGCAGGCGCGGCCGTGGCCGACCCTGGCGCACACGCTGCGCCGCATCGCCTCGATGCAAGTCGGCGTGTGCATCGGCACGATTGCCGGCGCGCTGTGGCTGGGCGCGCCCAGCGGCCACTGGGCCAGCGTTTGTCTTGGGCTGGCGTTGATCGCCTATGCGGCGTGGGGCCTGTTCGGCTCGCCGCCCAGCGTGCCGCGCCAGCACGAAGGCGTGCTGGGCGCCGGGGTGGGCGTCATCACCGGAGTGATCACGGCAGCAACTGGCGTGTTCGTCATCCCCGCCGTGCCGTATCTGCAAGCGCTGAACCTGGGCAAAGACGGCTTGATCCAGGCGATGGGAATTTCGTTCACGGTGTCCACCGTGGCGCTGGCGGCCGCGTTATGGCTCAACGGCGGCTACAGCCCCGAGGCGGCGGGCGCATCGGTGTTGATGCTGCTGCCCGCGCTGGCCGGTATGGCGCTGGGGCAATGGCTGCGCAACCGGCTGTCGGCGCGCACGTTCAAGCTGTGCTTCATGATCAGCTTGGCGCTGCTGGGCGCTTATCAGGTGGTGCAGGGGTGGACGGCGTGACCTCAAGCGGCCAGCCGGCGCTCGTCGACAAAGCCGATCGACACCGACATCTCGCGCCAGCGTGCCAGCTCCTGCTGCACCGATTGGATCTTGATCCGCGCCTGATCGAACGCGTCGCGCCCCAGGAACAGATGCAGCGGGGCGTACTGTGCGTCGGCCGCCTGGATCAGCGCTTGCGCCGCCTTGAGCGGGTCGGCGCCGGACGCGTGGCGCAACGGGTCATGCGCCGCCGATTCCGGCGTGCCGCCCGTGTCGGCTCGCATCGCACCGGGATAGACCAGCGACACGCGCACGCCCATCGGCGCGGCCTCGGCCGCAAGCGCCTCGGTCAGTCCGGCCACGGCGAACTTGGTGGCGCTGTAGGCGCCCCACTGCGCCTGCCCGCCATCGAAACCCAGAATCGACGACAGGTTGAACACATGCCCGCCGCCCTGCACGTGCATGCGCGGCAGCACGGCGCGAATCACATTCAGCATGCCGAAGACGTTGATATCGAATGCACTGCGCAGCTCTGCGTCTGACACGCTGCCCACCGGGCCTTGCGGCGCAACGCTGGCGTGGTTGACCAACACATCCACCCGCCCAAACGCGGCCACCGTGGCCTGCACCGCGCGCCGGACATTGCGTTCGTCGGCCAGGTCCACCGTCAGCGGCAGAAACTGGCCGTCCAGCTTGGCGCCCACGGCTTCCAACAAGGCGTCGCCGTCGCGCGACGTGGCCGCCACCTTGTGTCCCAGTTCCAGCAAGCGCCGCACCAACACCAGGCCCAAGCCTGCCGACGCGCCCGTCACCAACCAGATTTTTTCGGATTTCATGGCATTCCCTTCCCTTGCTTGCCTGCTTGCCGCCGCCGGCAAGATGCCGTGCGCCCGGGCCGCCGCCGATGTCTTCGCAAGAAAATCATCAACGTCCAACCTGGTAGGGATAGTAAGAATCGCGCCTCACCGCGTACAGGCTCGTTCTTGCGTGAAACCTGCCTATTCCTCTGATGATGCGTCTGGCGCGCCGAGCATCAGCGTCCGAAGCGCCGCCGCTGCCCCGTTTGCCTGACCGCCGCCACCAAGGCCTGTACGGCCGGCTCGGCGGAACGCAGATAGGCGTAAAAGCGCGTCACGGGCAAGACGGGCATGCCGTCTTCCGGCGTCAGGGCGCGCAGGCCTTCGCGCAGCTGGCTGCGCGCAACCGGCGCGACCGCAAAGCCAGCCAGCGCCGCCGCCAGGCAACCGGCCATGCTGCCGCTTTCAAACGCAGGCGCCCAATCGTGCTGCGCCTGGCCCAGCGCCGTGATCGCTGCTTCGCGGTACACGCAGGGTTCTGGAAACACCGCCAGCGGCACGGTACGGCCGGGCTTCCAGGGCTTGTCCTCCCCCCAGGCCCACACCAATTCTTCTTCCCACAGCAGCTCGCCGTCGTCCTGCACACGCGCGCATTGCTTGCCGAACACCACGTCCAGCTTGCCGCGCGCCTGCTGGCGCAGCAGGTCGGCCGTCACGCCCACCTTCAGTTCCAGCGACGCTTCGGGATGACCACGATGAAACGCCTGCAACACCTCGGCCAGCCACGCCCCGGCGAAGTCCTCAGACGAGCCGATGCGCAGGCGCCCCTTGAGCCGCGTGCCGCTCAAGCGCGCACGCGCTTCCCGTTCCAGATCAACAATATTGCGCGCGTAGGCGTACAGGGTTTCACCCGCCGGCGTAACTTCAAAACTGCGTGTGGTGCGTTCCAGCAGCGTGGCGCCAGCCAGCACTTCCAGCCGCTTGATATGGCCGCTGACGGCCGATGGCGTCAGCGCCAGCGCGTCGGCCGCCAGCGCAAACCCGCCGCAATCCACCACTTCCAGAAACGTGCGCAACAGCGTCAAGTCCAGCACCGCGCCGGTCGACTCGTTTGGGGTATCCATGATCTGCCAGTAACTTTTCAAGAATTATTTTTTACGATTTCTTGATAATAAATCCGTATTCATCATGAATCATGACAAGCGCTGACGCTATCGTGACAAGCCAGTCATCGAACAAGAGGAGGCCGCCATGTCTAACTACCTAACCGTCCAGACGCCTGCGCTGGATATCGCTTATCTGGAATGGAATCCGTCGGGCACCCGCTGCGCCGTGCTGGTGCACGGCTGGCCCGACAGTGCGGAAAGCTGGACCCGCGTGGCCGAGCGTCTCGCTCAAAGCGGGTATCGCGTGCTCTGCCCCGTGCTGCGCGGCTTTGGCCCCACGCGCTTTCGCCATGCCCAGACGCCGCGCAGCGGGGAATTGGCGGCGCTGGGCCGCGACCTGCTCGACTTCATCGACGCGCTGGATCTGAAGCAGCCGACTCTCGTCGGCCATGACTGGGGCGCGCGTGCCACGGGCAACGCCTGCGGCCTGCGCCCCGGCGTGGCAGAACATCTGGTGCTGCTGTCGGTCGGTTACGGCACCAACGCGCCGGACCAGCCGCTGTCGCTGGCGCAGGCCCGCAACTATTGGTACCACTGGTACATGGCGACGCCCCGGGGCGCGGCGACGGTGCACAACGACCGGCGCGCCTTC
>CAJYKY010000429.1 GCA_913775005.1 uncultured Achromobacter sp. | reverse complement strand
TTGACGGCCGCCATCGGCGTCGCCTTCGCGTTCAGGTGCATGGAAGTCCCCTGGGTCGGTATCGGGTGGCGGACGGTTTACTTCACCGCCTGGATCTTTTCCCAATCCGATTTCTGATAGCCGTATTGCTCGAACGGCACCTTTTCCAGCACGGTCTTGCGGAAGTCATCCACGTTGACCTCGGCCACGTTCAGGCCGCGCTTCTTGAAGACCTCGACCATTTTCTTTTCGCTATCGGCCACTTCCGCGGACGCCTTCTCGGAGGCTTGCTGCGCGACCTCCGCGAATATCTTCTTGTCTTCGTCCGACAGGCTTTTCCACAGCTTGCCCGAGATGACGGTATTCAAGTGGTCAACGATGTGGCCGGTCAGGATGATGTTCTTCTGCACCTCGTAGAACTTCTTGGCCTCGATGGTGGTGAGCGGGTTTTCCTGCGCTTCCACGGTGCCGTTCTGCAAGGCCAGATAGACCTCGGCAAACGCGATGGGCGCGGTGTTGGCGCCACAGGCGCGCGGCATCGCCAGGTAGGCGGCCACATCCGGCACGCGGATCTTCATGCCCTTCATTTCCGAGCACTTGGTGAAGGCGCGGTTGGACGTCGTCTGGCGCGTGCCGTAGTAAGTGGTGGCGACGATGTGGTTGCCGCTCTTCTCGTCGTACCCGCGCGTCAGCTCTTTGTAGACGTCGCTCTTGGTGTAGGCGATGAGGTGTTCGGGGTTGCGGAAGGTGTAGGGGTAGTAGGTGACGCCGATGCGCGGAAAACTCTTGGCCGCGAAGCTGGACCCCGAGATGATCATGTCCACCGTGCCCAGGGTCAGCCCCTGGTTGATGTCGTTTTCCTTGCCCAGCTGAGAGGCGGGGTAGACATCGATGTGATAGCGGCCGTTGGTGCGTTTTTCGATTTCCTGCGCCGCCCACACCGACAAGGTATGGAAGGGTTCGGAAGTCTCGTACACATGCGCCCATTTCAGCTTGGTTTGCGCCAGCGCGCTGCCACTGATGGCCAGCGCGGCGGCGGCCACCAGCACTTTGATAGCGTTGCCTCGATTCATGTTGTCTCCTCTCTCTGAGGTAGCGGACGCGGCGATGTCGTGTAGAGCCGGCCCGCTTTATGTTTCACATCGGGATTTCTCACATACAGGTTGCACCTTCGTACTGCGACTGCGAACTGCCGGAAGGCGTCAGGACGCCGCCGGCTCTTTGCTATCGATGCGCATCGTCTCGGCCGCGCCGGGCCAACTGGCGGTCAGGCGGTCGAACGAGCAGGAAAGATGGTGATGCATGGCCGCGCGTGCGGCGGTTTCGTCACCCGCCGCGATGGCGGTGATGACGCGGCGGTGTTCGGTGATGGCGACGGCCCAGCTATCCGGGTTTTCGAAGTAATCGCCCAGCTTCACGGACAGCGGGTTGTGGCGTTCGTCGAAGAGTTCGCCCACCACGCGCACCAGCACGGCGTTGTTGGCCATTTCAGCCACGCGCAGATGAAACAGGCGGTCTCCGCGGATGGGCACATTGCCGGCGCGGGCTTCGTCTTCCATGGCGCCCACCGCTTCCAGCAGGCCGTCCACCAAGGCAGGCGCGGCGTGCCGCGCCGCTTGCGCGGCAAGCTCGCCTTCGATGGTCCAGCGTGCGCGGATGGTTTCCAGCGGGCTTTCGGCCGTCAGGCTGGCGCGCGGCGCGCCGGTCAGGCTTAGCACGTACACGCCCGAGCCCATGCGCACTTCGACCCAGCCTTCCACTTCCAACGCGATCAGCGCTTCGCGCACGGATGGCCGCGACACGCCCAGCTTCAACGCCAGGTCGCGTTCCGGCGGCAAACGCGCACCCACCGGAAATTCGCCAGCCTCGATCAACAAGCGCAATTGATCGGCGATCTGGCGGTACAAGCGACGCGGCTCGATGGTCTGGATCGGCATTGGGTTGGACGCTGGGGATACAGCTGCCTGACAGGACGAAAGGGTAAAGTGGCCTTACCAATTGACCAGAATCCTGCGCCTGCTGTCTTTGGGTCACAATTAGGGTTTGCCCATGGCGATGCCAGCCATCACACGGGCAACCCTTATCTGTTAAAAAGCCGCCACACCCGGCTTTCTTACGCAATCCATGACCTACGACCCGCAACACTCGCCCTTCAAGAGCACCGGCGGCGCGCGCCGCATTTTGAATGCGCTGCGTTACTCCTGGCAGGGCCTGAAAGCTGCCGTCAAGTACGAAGCGGCGTTCCGCCAGGAACTGGCGCTGGCCGTGCTGATGATTCCGGCGGCGTTCTTTCTGGGTCGCACCACGGTGGAAGTGTTCTTCCTGGTGGGCACAGTGATCATGGTCTTGGCGGCGGAATTGCTGAATTCCGCCATCGAAGCGCTGGCTGATGCGCTGTCCGTCGAACGCCACCCGCTCCTGGGCCGGGCCAAAGACCTGGGCAGCGCAGCCGTCATGCTGCTACTGATTTTTGCGGGAGCGGTCTGGATCGGCGTTGCCATCAGCCGCTTTGTCATGCATTGACACGGGTGGCGCCCCATGGGGGGTGCGTCGCTATTTATACTGGGAGCCATGATGCCTAATTCGACGTCAGCACCCTCAGAGCGCATCGTCATCGTTGGCGGTGGCGCAGGCGGCCTGGAATTGGCCGCAAAGCTGGGCCGCATTCACGGCCGGCAACACATCACGCTGGTAGACAGTCGGCCCTTCCATATCTGGAAACCGTCGCTGCACGAAGCCGCAGCGGGCACGCTGGATATCCACCAGGAAGGCCTGTCTTACCTGATGCTGGCCCACATGAACGGGTTTTCGTTCGCGCAGGGCCGCTTGCTGAGCGTAGACCGCGAACGCCGCCAGATCGTCGTCGACGCCGTGCTGGATTCGCAAGGTCAGGAAGTCCTGCCGCGCCGCGATCTCGGCTACGACACGCTGGTGCTGGCGCTGGGCAGCACCTCCAACTTCTTCAACACGCCCGGCGCGGCCGAACACGCCGTGACGCTGGACACCACCGAAAACGCCGAACAATTCCGGCTGACCATGCTCAAGGCCATGGCGCAGGTGGACTTGGCCAAGGTGCGCAACCCGTCTGCGCGGCTGGACCTGGTGATTGTGGGCGGTGGCGCCACGGGCGTGGAACTGGCGGTGGAACTGACCGAAGCCAGCCATGTGGTCAGCGCCTACGGCCTGCCCAATTTCCGCGCCGAACGCGACCTGGCCATTACGCTGGTCGAAGGCGCGCCGCGCATCCTGTCGGCCTTGCCTGAAAAAATCTCGCAGGCGGCCACCAATCGGCTGACCGAACTGGGCATCGGCGTGGAAACGTCGTGCCGGGTGTCGGAAGTGACGGACAACAGCGTCAAGACGGCCGATGGCCGCGAGTTTCCTGCGCAGCTGTGCATGTGGGCCGCCGGCATCAAGGGCC
>CAJYKY010000428.1 GCA_913775005.1 uncultured Achromobacter sp. | reverse complement strand
GCGGATCGAAGAACAGCAGCCCCTGGCGCTGTGGAACGAAAACCAGATGATCAACACCTGGGGCGAAGCGTTCACGGCGAACACCGGCGAGGTGGACGACGAAACCGTGCTGCCGCAGTTCTCGGGGCCCGAGGGTACCGAATCGCTGGTGGTGCAACGCTACGCAGAACTCGCGCGCTGGTTTGCGCCGCTGGACATGCACGTGACGCAGCTGGAACTCAGCCCGCGCTATGCATGGCGGGTGGTGTTGTCCAACGGCATGATGCTGGACCTGGGCCGCGACCCGGGCGCGGATGCGCCGGACCCGCATGGCTTGCCGGGCGCGTTGCCGTTCGCAGCCCGTATTCAACGCTTTGTGCAGGCGTGGCCCGCTGTGGCGGGGCGCCTGGAAGGGCGCACCATCACGCAGGCCGACCTGCGCTATCCGAATGGTTTCGCGCTGGCGCTGGCCCCGTTGCCCGCGTCGGAAACCAAATCCAAATCCACACCGAAACCTCCCAAGAAACGCTAACGCCATGACCCGTGACATCAAGGACCTTATCGTCGCCCTCGATATCGGCACCAGCAAGGTGGTGGCTGTGGTGGCTGAAATTTTGCCCGAAGGGCGATTCGAAGTGCTCGGCCTGGGCCAGCACGAATCGCGCGGCATGCGCAAGGGCGTGGTCGTCAATATCGAGACCACTGTGAATTCCATTCAGCGCGCGCTTGAAGAAGCCGAGCTGATGGCAGATTGCAAGATTCGCGACGTCTACACCGGCATTGCCGGCAGCCATATCCGCAGCTTCAATTCCAGCGGCATGGTCGCTGTGAAGGACAAAGAAGTCACCGCCACCGACGTTGCCCGCGTCATCGAGACCGCCAAGGCGGTGAACATCCCGACGGACCAGCAGGTGCTGCACGTGCTGACGCAGGAGTTCATCGTTGACGGCCAGGAAGACATCCGCGAACCCATCGGCATGAGCGGCCTGCGCCTGGAAGTGCGCGTGCACATCGTGACGGGCGCGGTCAGCGCGGCCCAGAACATCGTCAAGTGCGTGCGCCGCTGCGGCCTGGAAGTGCAGGACCTGATCCTGCAACCGCTGGCCTCCAGCCTGGCCGTGCTGACTGCCGATGAAAAAGAACTGGGCGTCGTGCTGGTGGATATCGGCGGCGGCACGACCGACGTCGCCATCTTCACCGGCGGCGCGATCCGCCACACCGCCGTGCTGCCCATCGCCGGCGACCAGATCACCAACGACATCGCGGCCATGTTGCGCACGCCGACGCCCGATGCCGAAGAAATCAAGCTGCGCTACGGCGTGGCCAAGCAGGTGTTGGCCAGCCCGGATGAATCCGTGGAAGTGCCGGGCCTGGGCGACCGCGGTCCTCGTCAGGTCAAGCGCCAGGCGCTGGGCGCCGTCATCGAGCCGCGCGTCGAAGAACTGTTCACGCTGGTGCAGCAGGTGGTGCGTGATTCCGGCTACGAAGACCTGCTCGCTTCGGGCGTAGTCCTGACCGGCGGGTCAGCGCAGTTGCCCGGCATGATCGAACTGGCGGAAGACGTGTTCCTGAAGCCGGTGCGCGTGGCGGTGCCTGAATACGAAGGCAGCCTGGCCGATGTGATGCGCAACCCGCGCTTCTCAACGGTGATGGGCTTGTTGCAGGAAGCGCGCATGCAGCGCGTGCGCGGACGCAAGGTTGCCGCACAGACAGGCAATTTCAAGAGCCTGCTGGCGCGCATGAAGGAATGGTTTATGAATTGAAGAGGGGGGACAGGTAAGGGGCCTGTTCCTTGGAATATCCCGCAGCGGTATCGCGGGACACGTCCAGAAGGGGAGGCGTCTCAAACCCGTGGCGGGCCATAGTTGCCGGCACCGGCTTTGAGGCGATTCACAAAATATAGGTTGTTGGGGAATTTTTGTGATTTGCAAAATCGGACTTGTGAGGGAGTCATCATGATGAACTTTGAGATGCTTGAGAACAACACCAAAGGGACCGTAATCAAGGTCGTTGGTGTGGGTGGTGCGGGCGGCAATGCCGTGGCGCACATGATTCGCAGCGGCGTGCACGGCGTGGATTTCATCTGCGCCAACACCGATGCGCAGGCACTGGCGGCGACCAACGCCCCGGTGCAGATTCGTCTGGGCCGTACCGGTCTGGGCGCGGGCGCCAAGCCCGAGCAAGGTCGTGCGTCGGCGGAAACCGCGCGCGAAGAAATCCGTGCGGCGCTTAACGGCGCTCACATGGTTTTCATCACCGCCGGCATGGGCGGTGGCACCGGCACCGGCGCAGGTCCGGTCGTGGCCGAAGTGGCGAAGGAACTGGGCATTCTGACCGTTGGTGTTGTCACCAAGCCCTTCACCTTTGAAGGCAACAAGCGCCTGAAGATGGCCGAAGACGGCATTGCCGAACTGGCCAAGCACGTGCATTCGCTCATCGTGGTTCTGAACGAGAACCTGTATGAACTGATGGACGAGGACGCGACGCAGGAAGACTGCTTCCGTTCTGCCGACGACATCCTGCACAACGCTTGCGCGGGCATCGCCGAAATCATCAACGTTGAAGGTAACGTCAACGTCGACTTCGAAGACGTCAAGACGATCATGGGCGAACAAGGCCAGGCCATGATGGGCACGGCATCGGCATCGGGCGCAGACCGCGCTCGCGTCGCCGCCGAGCACGCCATTGCTTGCCCGCTGTTGGAAGGTGTGGACTTGAACGGTGCGCGCGGCGTGCTGGTCAACATTACCGCCAGCCGCTCGCTGAAGATGCGCGAAACGCGCGAAATCATGGAAACGATTCGCAGCTACGCTTCGGACGACGCCACCGTGATCTTCGGCACCGCCTATGACGAGTCGATGGGTGAAAACCTGCGCGTGACCGTGGTTGCAACCGGCCTGGGCCGTGCGCAAGCGCGTCCGCAACTGGTTCAAACCACCGCTGAAGTGCTGCGCACCGGCACCGACAACATGCCCATGGGCACGATGCCGGCCGGTCAAGGCGGCGATTACCGCAATCTGGACATGCCGTCTGTCATGCGCAACCCGCGCAGCCAGGCGTCGGCCCAGGTGCGTGCACTGGAGAGCTCGGGCATGGATCACTTCGACATCCCGGCATTCCTGCGCAAGCAAGCGGATTGAACCTAGGAGCCGACTACAGGCTCTAATCGCACTCCCTCATCTCCGGCTCGCCTGTCCCCGCGGGCGAGCCGGAGGCGGAGCGGTCCGTGTTTCCCTTGCACGGTTCAATTAAGGGACAGAGGTATCGGTCGACCTGACGCGAGATGGCGTCATGGATCGGACAGCGTTACAATACGTCAGTTACGCCGGCAATCTGTACTCTTCGTGCCGGCATCCTGGCTCCAAAGCACTCAAGTCTCATGTTCCGACAGCGCAGCATTCAGAATCTAGTCCGCACGACAGGCGTCGGCGTCCACTCCGGACGGCGGGTAGAACTCACCCTGCGTCCGGCACAACCCAATACCGGCATTGTTTTCCACCGCGTTGACCTGCCCGAGGTCGTTGACCTGCCCGCGCAGGCCACCGGCGTGGGCGACACGCGCATGGCGTCCGTCCTGCAACAGGGCAACGTCCGCGTTTCCACGGTGGAGCATCTCATGTCGGCGCTGGCCGGCCTGGGTATCGACAACCTGCATATCGACCTCACTGCTGAAGAAGTCCCCATCATGGACGGCAGTGCGGCCACGTTTGTTTATCTGTTGCGCTCGGCGGGCATCGTCGAGCAGAACGCGCCCAAGCAATTCATCCGCGTCAAAAAGCCGGTGGAAGTGCGCGAAGGCGAAGGCCGCAACGAGAAATGGGCGCGTCTGGAACCCCACGAGGGCTACGCGCTGGCGTTCTCGATTGATTTCCGCCACCCCGCCATCGACTCCACGGCCAATTTTGCCGAGATCGATTTCGCCACCCATTCCTATGTGCGCGAAATTGCGCGTGCACGCACCTTTGGCTTCGTCAACGAAGTCGAAGCGCTGCGCTCGATGGGTCTGGCCCGCGGCGGCAGCCTGGATAACGCCATCGTCATGGACGAATACCGCGTGCTGAATAGCGACGGGCTGCGCTATGACGACGAATTCGTAAAGCACAAGATCCTGGACGCCATTGGCGACTTGTATCTGTTGGGCAAACCTCTGGTGGCGCGCTACGTGGCGTGCAAGTCGGGCCACGGCCTGAATAACCAGCTGGCCCGCGCGCTGCTTGCTCAGCAAGACGCCTGGGAGCTGGTCACCTATGAATCGCAGGCAGAAGCGCCGCAGGCCTTCCGCCACGAGTGGAAGCTGGCTTAACGCCGGCTTTTCATTCCCTAGCCGGTCTACGCTGACCGGCTTGAACGGGCTGCTGCGATGGATGGCGCTGGATACCATCCTGTTCACGCAAACGCCGCCATCCGGTCGCAAACCCTGGGATCTAAACCCGAGATAACTTGGTTTCGCTTCGTTTCTGCGCGCTTTTTGCGGCGGACAAGGCCGGATCGCTTCAGCTACTCTTGTGGTGCTTCAAGAGCTTGGCTACGGCATCGGCCAACGGACCGGGACGCAGCTTGTCATGCAGCGTCTCGAATGCCCCCAGGGCGGTATCGCCCAAGGGCTGCGCCTCAGTCGGAGGCAGCGGCTGACGGGCGCCAGGCTTCGGTAACCCCGCTTGTACCTTGACGGCAATTTCGTTAAGGTTCCAGCCTTGGTCGGCCAGGGCGCGCGCCACGCGCGGCGCCAATTGACGCATCTTGGCCGCATGAGCGGCGCTGGGCACCACCAGATGCAGGCACTGGTTTTCCAGTTTGCCCACCTGGCAGACCGCGCCTAGCGGGGCGGGCAGAATCGCCGCCACCGCATACTGAATTTGCAAGTGCTTGCGGGCAGTCGCCAACACACCGGCGCCCCGCATGTCATGACCCAGCCATCCTAGGGCGGTATTTTCTTTCCGCCGGCTGGAACCGGAACGTTGACGGTATGAAGTGGGTCTATTCATCCCGGCTCTACAGAATTAGGAAGCAATCTTGAAAATCGTGATTATGCACGCCCGCGACGGGCGGGACGGGCATTTCACCCTGGGCGGCGCGCGGCTGGCGCTGTTTCTCGGGGCCGCTCTTGTAACGGCCGCCATCTTCGGCGCCGCGCTGCAACGATACCTTACTCCCATGCTGCCCACGGTGCAGACCGTCGGTTGGCCGCTGGCCAGTCAGCCTGGCCGTGACACCGATTTCCTGCGTGGAAACATGAACTTGCTGGCCGCCAAGGTGGGCGCGCTGCAAGCAAAACTGGTCAGCATCGACGGCCTGGGCCAGCGCGTGGCCAAGGTGGCGGGCGTGGCGTACACCGACCCGGAACTGGCCAAGCAATTGGCGGTGGCGCAACCGGAGGCGCTGACGCAGCCCGAAGCCACCCAGGTCATGGATGACCTCTTCACCGATCACCCGCCGCCCAGCGCGGCCTCGGCCGAAGCACTGGGCCGCCAGCTGGACGAAATCCAGGCACGGCTCGCGCAGCAGTCCGACAACCTGAAGCTGCTGGACGCGGCGCTGACCAAGCGTTCGGCGGACCAGGCGCGCATGCCCACCGCCATGCCGATCACCGATTACCCGTATCTGAGCTCGTCTTACGGCTGGCGCCGCAACCCGGTCACGGGCCGCACCGCCATGCATGAAGGGCTGGATTTCGCCGCACCGTCCGGGACGCCGATCCTTGCGGCATCCGGGGGCGTCGTGCTGGAAGCCAAGTTCCAGCCTGGCTTTGGCAATATGGTTGAAATCGATCACGGCGACGGCCTGATCACCCGCTACGCGCACGCCTCGTCGCTGATGGTCAAGCAGGGGCAGCTGGTTGAACGCGGCCAGCAAGTGGCTCGCGTGGGCAGTTCGGGCCGCTCGACCGGGCCGCATCTGCACTTTGAAGTCCGCCTGGCGGGCCAGCCGCTGGATCCGCGTTTGTTCCTCGGATCCCAGCAGCCCGCGCCGCCCGCCGTGGCCCAGGCAACAAGCCGTGAACCTGCGGCGCGCTGACCGGTCCAACAGGACAATGACAGCACCCTGGTCATAGATCCAGGCTATTACGCTCCAGGTGCGTTAAACTGGTTCGTTTCCCAGCGGACCCCCGCTCAACCAATAACATCAAAGTCACGGGCGACGCTGCCCAGCCTTCAAGCAGGCGCGGCGTGGCACGTGCGGCCGACATACGCATGGTTTCTCTGCTCAAAAAACTCATAGGTAGCCGCAACGACCGGCTGCTTAAGCAGTATCGCAAGCTGGTAACCCAGGTCAACGGGCAAGAGCCCAAGATTTCCGCGCTTTCCGATGCGGAGCTGGCGGCCAAGACCGACGAATTCCGATCCCGTTACGCGCAGGGCACGTCGCTAGACGACTTGCTGCCTGAGGCCTTCGCCGTCGTGCGCGAGGCCGGCAAGCGCGTATTTGGCATGCGCCATTTCGATTCCCAGCTGCTGGGCGGCATTGCGCTGCATAGCGGCAAGATCGCCGAAATGCGCACGGGGGAAGGCAAGACGCTGATGGCGACGCTGCCCGTCTACCTGAACGCCATCGCCGGCAAGGGCGTGCACGTGGTGACGGTGAACGACTACCTCGCCCGCCGCGACGCCGAATGGATGGGGCGCCTGTATCACTTCCTGGGCATGACCACGGGCGTGGTGGTGCCGCAGCAGC
>CAJYKY010000427.1 GCA_913775005.1 uncultured Achromobacter sp. | reverse complement strand
AAACTGGACGCGTCCATCCGCCATCTGCTGATCGACGAATTCCAAGACACCAGCCAGACGCAGCTGGACTTGCTGCGCACGCTGACATCAGGATGGCAGGCCGGCGATGGCCGCAGCCTGTTCCTGGTGGGCGATCCGATGCAATCCATCTACCGCTTCCGCAAGGCCGAGGTGGGCCTGTTCCTGGAAGTCGCCGACATCGGCGTGGGTGAACTGACGCCTGATTTCCTGAACCTGACCGACAACTTCCGCTCGCAGGCGGGCATCGTCGACTGGGTGAACCGGTCGTTCGCAGGCTTGCTGCCGGCCCGCAGCGATGCGGCAGCCGGGGCGATTGCGTACAGCCCGTCCACCGCTTTCCACGACGCCTTGCCGGACCCGGCGGTGCGCTTTCATCCCGCCTGGTCGCGCGCGGGCGCGCCACCGGCAGAGGAACAGGCCGAAGACATCGCCGTGGCGCTGGTGCGCCAGGCGCTGATCGACCACAAAGGCGCCAAGCATCCGGTTGCGGTGCTGGTGCGCGCGCGCAGCCATCTGGGCAACCTGACGCGCCGCCTGGCGCAGGAAGGCATCCGCTGCCGCGCGGTAGATCTCGTTCCACTGGCGTTGCGCCCGGTGGTGGCCGACCTGGTGCAACTGGTACGGGCGCTATCGCATCCGGCCGACCGGCTGGCCTGGCTGTCCGTCCTGCGCGCGCCGTTCTGCGGCCTGACGCTGACCTCCTTGCAACGGCTGTTCGGCGACGACCACATCACGCCGATCCCGGTGCTGCTGGAACGCGCGCTGCGCATGACACCGGCGGTTGAGGCCGCGCCTGCGCCGAGCATGACTGCGGTGTCAGCGAAGGCGACGGCGCAAGGATCGTTGTTTGACGATGTGCCGCAGCAGCCATCGGCGCCGTCCCCGGCATCGCCGTCAGCGCAAGCGCTGCTGAGCCCCGACGAATACCGGCGGCTGCGGCAGGTGGCCTCGATCTTGCTGGACGCGCGTAACGCCTCCGGCGCCATGCCGTTTGCGGCCTGGGTCGAATCGTTGTGGCGCCGCCTGGGCGGTCCGTCGCTGTACGCCGGTCTGTCCGTGGCCAATGACGCCGAGAGCCTATTCCAGTTGGTCGAGCGTCTGGCCCCGCACGGTGGCATCGATCCGGCGGCGCTGGACGCGGGCATCTCGCGCCTGTTCGCCGCGCCGGATGCTGCCGACGAAGATGAGGGCGCGGTCGAAATCATGACCATGCACAAGTCCAAGGGCCTACAGTTCGAGACCGTCATCCTGTACGGTCTGCATCGCGCGCCTCGCGGTGATCAGGCGCCGCTGGTGCGCTTTGAGCAAAGCGGCGGCCGCGTGCTGTTTGGCCCCGTCAAGCCACGCGCCGAAACCGAAGCCGATCCGGTATCGCGGTATCTGGGCGCGCGCGAAGCTCGCCGCGCGTCGTACGAAATCGACCGCCTGCTCTACGTCGCCGCCACGCGAGCGCGCAAGCGCCTGCACCTGGTGGGCCACGTCTCCGTTGACGAGGCCAGCGGCCAGGTCAAGACCCCGCCCTCGGCCAGTCTGTTGGGCCGCCTGTGGCCATGCCTGGTCACGCCCGTGCCGCCCGCGCTGGAAGGCGAGGCCGAACCCGACGCCGTCGACGGCCCCGAGTGGCAAGGCGAACCGCTGCGCCGCGTGACGGACGCGGGCTTGACGCAACTGGCCCAGCTATCCACGCTGACCGTCAGCCCCGGCTTCGGCGCGGCCGAGCGCGGCATCTGGGGAGACGGCGGCGAGCATCCCGCTTGGCAACTGGAGGCCGGCTACGACGCCGCCATCGGCACGCTGGCCCACGCGTGGCTCGCCCGCATCGGCCAAGACGGCGTACACACCTGGCCCGCCGCCGCCCTGGCCGAACGCCTGCCCGCCATGCGCCGCCAACTGACCCGCGCCGGCATCCCCGCCAGCCAAGCCGACGCCGCCGCCGAGGCGGTCCTGGAAACGCTGCAAGCCACCCTGGCCGACGAACGCGGCCTATGGCTGCTGTCGCAATCGGGCGCCCGCCGCGAATGGCCGCTGATCGACGCCGCAGGCAAAGTGTCCGTCATCGACCTGGCCCTAAGCACCGAAGAAGGCTGGCTGATCGTCGACTACAAAACCGGCCGCCCCCACCCCGGCGAATCCGCCCCCGCCTTCGCCACCCGAATGCGCCAACGCCACGGCGACCAACTCCTGCGCTACTGCACCCAAGTCACCGCCCTAGACGGCCGCAAAGCCCGCGCCGCCCTCTACTTCCCCCGCGCCAAAGCCTGGATAGACCTGACCCGCTAAGCCCAACCCGCTCGCGCTCCCCGACAACCAAGATCCACCGCCAGGCAACGACCCACCCTCAAGCAAGCCATACGACCAGTCGCAGCAAGGCAAGGATGCAATCGGGGCGAGGAAGGAGAGGGAGAGAGGGGGGGGGGCGCCAGCCAAGCCAGCCCAGCAAACCGACGAAAGCGCCGCAGGCCGGAGAGGGCAAGTCAGCAAGGCGAGGCGAACGCAGCGAAGCCAGGCAAGCGGGCCGATGCAATCTTCGCAAGCAAGAGAGGGTAAGTAGGCAACGGCGAGCCGTGCGAAGCCGAGCAAGAAAACCAACAAAAGCGCCGCAGGCCGGAGAGAGCAAGTCAGCAAGCCTAGGCGAGCGCAGCGAAGCCATTCAAGCAAACCGACGAAAGCGCCGCAGGCCGGAGAGAGCAATTCAGCAAAGCGAGGCGAGCGCAGCGAAGCCATTCAAGCAAACCGACGAAAGCCCCGCAGGCCGGAGAGAGCAATTCAGCAAGGCAAGCGAAGCGAAGCCGACCAAGCAAGGCAAAGCGAAGCGAGCCGCCATGGCAAGCGAAGCAAAGCCATCTCCCCCTCCCCCTCGGGGGGAGGGCCGGGGAGGGGGCAACATACCGCCCCTCGGGGCCCGCCAGCCGAGAGGCTAGCAAGCAAGCAACGCGCAGCTCTGCTAGAATCTCGGCTGGCGGGCCCCTCCGCATGGTTCGACGGTGAACCTGGTCAGGTCGGGAACGAAGCAGCCATAGTCGTTTAGGGTCAGTGCCGGAGTAAGGCTCGCCAACCGGATTCTTCAAAGCAACGGGTCATGAAGTGCAACAACAGCGCCTTCATGGCCCTTCGCTTTCAAGGGGGACGGGGTTATTTTCCAGGGAATCATTTCCACGGGAATAAACCCGTCCCCTTTGCATTTCAGCCAGCACGCGAAACAGGCTCTACAATCCAGCCATGACTTATCTGGTACTGGCCCGCAAGTGGCGGCCGAGATCGTTCGATACCCTCGTGGGACAGGATCACGTGGTGCGTGCGCTGACTCACGCGCTCGACACCCAACGCCTGCACCATGCCTGGTTGTTCACCGGCACCCGGGGCGTGGGCAAGACCACGCTATCCCGCATCCTCGCCAAGTCGCTCAACTGTGAAACCGGCATCACGTCCAAGCCTTGCGGCGTCTGCCGCGCTTGTACCGAGATCGACGCCGGGCGCTTTGTCGACTACCTGGAGCTGGACGCGGCCTCGAACCGCGGCGTCGAGGAAATGACGCAGCTGCTGGAACAGGCGGTGTACGCGCCGGGCGCGGGGCGCTTCAAGGTCTACATGATCGACGAAGTGCACATGCTGACCGGCCACGCCTTCAACGCCATGTTGAAGACGCTGGAAGAACCGCCGCCGCACGTCAAATTCATTCTGGCCACCACCGACCCGCAAAAAATTCCGGTCACGGTGCTGTCACGCTGCCTGCAATTCAATCTGAAGCAGATGCCGGCGGATTCCATCGTCGGCCATTTGCAGGCGGTGCTGGGCCAGGAAGCCGTTCCCTTTGAAGTGCCGGCGCTGCGCCTGATTGGCCAGGCCGCGCAAGGCTCGATGCGCGATGCGTTGTCGCTGACTGACCAGGCCATTGCCTACAGCGCCGGCAACATGACCGAAGATGCCGTGCGCGGCATGCTGGGCACCATTGATCAACGCCATCTGGTGCGCCTGCTGGACGCCTTGGCCACGGGCGACGCCAAGGGCGTGCTGGCAGTGGCCGACGAATTGTCCACGCGCGGGCTGTCCTATGCCGGCGCGCTGGCCGATCTGGCCGTGCTGCTGTCGCGCGTGGCCATTGAACAGCGCGTCAAGGGCGTTACGCCTATCGAAGACCCGCTGGCTGCCGACATCGCACGTCTGGCGTTGGGGCTGCACCCCGACGCCGTGCAGTTGTTCTATTCCGTGGCGGTGCACAGCCGGGGGGAACTGACCCTGGCGCCGGACGAGTACGCGGGCTTCATCATGGCTTGCTTGCGGATGTTGTCGCTGAACGGTGACGCTGGCCCGCAAACCGCTTTGGAAGCGCCCGCCACGCCGGCGCGCCAGACGGCAGAACCGGCCGAGGTTGCGGCAGGGGCAACGGCTCCGGCCGCTGCGGCGTCGGCCGCCCCGACTTCGACCGCCACGGCTTCGACCGCCGCGGCTCCGGACAACGTTGCTCCGCCCGCCGCGCAGTCAGCCAGCGCCCCGAATGCGGATGCTGGTGCGCATAGCGCTGCGGCGCAAGCGCCAGCGGCTTCGCAAGTGGCCGCAGGGCAATCCGCTACTGCGTCCCACGATGCTGCGTCGCAAGCGGCAGCCGCGTCCAACGATGCTGCGTCGCAAGCGGCTGCCGCGTCCAACGATGCTGCATCGCGAGCGGCTGCCGCGTCCAATGACGCCGCATCGCGAGCTGCTGCTGCGTCCCATGACGCTGCATCGCGAGCTGCTGTCGCGTCCAATGACGCTGCGTCGCAAGCGGCTGCTGCGTCCCATGACGCTGCGTCGCAAGCTGCTGCCGCGTCCAATGCCTCTGCATCGCAAGCGCCCGCCGCCACGCAATCCGCTGCGACGGCGCCCGCTGCACAAGCGCACTCCGCCGCCAACAGCGTGCCGCCCTGGGAAGACCTGCCGCCGGACAGCCCCGCCGCCCAAGCATCCGCTCCGGACGCCAGCTCCTCGCCCGCCCGGGCCGATGCGCATGACGCGGCCGCCGCCAAGCCGGCGGGCTCGGCCGCGCTGGCGGTCACGCCCGCCGTGGCGGCCGTGCTGGCCAGTGCGCCGGCCGATGCGGACGCCGACGGAGACGGCCCGCCGTCCTGGGTCGACGAAGAAATCCCGTTCGAAGCCGAAGGCGGCTTCGTGCCCGATGGCGGCTTTACCTCCGACCCCGACGACGACGGCTTTGAAACCCTGGCAAGCGCGCCCTCGGCGCCGTCCAGCGTGCCGCCACCCGCCGTGCGTCGCGAAGGCGCCGCGCCCGCTCGCAAGCGCGGCTCGCGCCCCCGCATGGCGGACATGACACAAGCCGGCTGGCCCGAATTGGCCGCCAAGCTGCCCGTCACGGGCCTGGCGGCCGAACTGGCCCGCCAGAGCGAATGGGCCGGCGTGCAGGGCGATGCCATCGTGCTGCGCGTGGCCGTCAAGACGCTGGCCGAAAGCGAAAGCCGCATCCGCTTGCAGACCGTCTTGTGCGAACATTTCGGTCAAGGCATCCGGCTGGACGTGCAGGTCGGCGTTACCGGCGACGACACGGCCTACGCCGTGCAACAAGCCGAACGCGCGGCGCGCCAGCAAGCTGCCGAAGACGCGGTCGCCATTGATCCTTTTGTGCAAGCATTGCTGGCTGATTTCGGCGGACAAGTCGTCCCCGGTTCCATCCGCCACGTAGATCCCCCGGCCGCTGCCTGAGGCGGCGGCCCTCTCTTATTCCCCTCGTTCAAGGAAGCTCGATCATGATGAAAGGACAACTGGCCGGCCTGATGCGCCAGGCGCAGCAAATGCAGGAAAACATGAAGAAGGCGCAAGACGCGCTGGCCGACATCCTGGTCGAAGGCGCCTCGGGCGGCGGCCTGGTCAAGGTCACCATGACCTGCCGCCACGACGTCAAGCGCGTGGCGATCGACCCGTCGCTGCTGGGCGACGACAAAGACATGCTGGAAGACCTGGTCGCCGCCGCGTTCAACGACGCGCTGCGCAAGGCTGAAGCCACGTCGCAGGAAAAGATGGCGGGCGTCACCGCCGGCATGCCGCTGCCCCCGGGCATGAAGCTGCCGTTCTGATCGCTGCCCGCGCCAGGCCGCCATGGACCCCTTACTGCCCGAACCCGAACCGCTCGTCTCGCTGATCGAGGCGCTGCGGCGCCTGCCCGGCGTGGGCGTGCGCTCGGCCCGGCGGATGGCGTACCACCTGCTCCAACATGACCCGCAAGGCGCGGACATGCTGGGGCGGGCGCTGGCCGGCGCCGTGCGCGACCTGAAACATTGCGCGCGGTGCAACAGCTTCTCGGAAGACGAAGTCTGCGGCACCTGCGCCAATCCCAAGCGCGATCCCTCCTTGCTGTGCATCGTTGAAACGCCGGCCGATCAGAACATGATCGAGTCCAGTCACGGTTATCGCGGCCTGTACTACGTGTTGATGGGCCGGGTGGCGCCGCTGGAAGGCATCGGCCCGCGCGAGCTGGATTTCGACCGCGTCATCAAGCGCGCCACCGACGGCGTGGTCCAGGAAGTCATCCTGGCCACCAACTTCACGGCGGAAGGCGAAACCACGGCCCACTTCCTGGGCGAAGCCCTGGGCGAACGCGGCTTGCGTGTCACGCGTCTTGCACGCGGCGTGCCGGCCGGCAGCGAACTGGAATACGTGGACGCCGGCACCATCGCCTGGGCGCTGATGGAGCGCAAGACGACCTAAGCAGGGCTCGCAACATCAAAAAGCCACCCGGCAACGTACCGGCACGGCAAGCAAACGTGAGGAAGACAACCCATGTCAGCGCTGACCGGACTCAAAGTCCTGGAACTCGGCACGCTCATCGCCGGCCCATTTGCCGCGCGCATCTTCGGCGAATTCGGCGCCGACGTCATCAAGGTGGAAACCCCGCATGGCCCTGACGGCACGGGCGGCGGCGACCCCATCCGCAGTTGGCGCCACCTGCACGAGGGCAATTCGCTCTGGTGGACGGTGCAGGCGCGCAACAAACAATCCATCGCCCTGAATCTGAAAGACCCGCGAGCGCAGGAGATTGCGCGCAAGCTGGCGCTGGACGCCGATGTCGTGGTTGAAAACTACCGGCCCGGCGTGCTGGAGAAATGGGGCTTGGGATATGAGCAGCTGCGTGCCATCAACCCCGCGCTGATCATGGTGCGGCTGTCGGGCTACGGCCAGACCGGCCCCATGAAAGACCAGCCCGGCTTCGGCGCCATCGGCGAATCGATGGGCGGCTTGCGTTACGTCTCGGGCCACCCGGACCGGCCGCCGCTGCGGGTCGGCATCTCTATCGGCGATTCGATTGCCGCGCTGCACGGCGTGATTGGCGCGATGATGGCCCTGCGCCACCGCGACGCCACCGGCGGCCGCTGGAACGGCAAGCAGGGCGACGCGTGCCAGGCAGGCCAGGGCCAGATGGTGGATGTGGCGCTGTACGAAGCCGTCTTCAACATGATGGAAAGCCTGGTGCCCGAATATGACGTGGCAGGCGTGGTGCGTGAACGCACGGGGGGCGCGCTGCCCGGCATCGTGCCGTCCAACACCTACACCACGCGCGACGGCCAGAACATCGTCATCGCGGGCAACGGCGATGCGATCTTTCACCGCCTCATGCGTGCCATCGGCCGCGACGACCTGGCCGAAGACCCGGATCTGGTGCGCAACGACGGCCGCGCCCGCCGCGTTCAAGAGATCGACGGCGCGATCCAGCAATGGTGCGATGGCCGCGGCATCGAAGACGCGTTGAGCGTGCTGAAGGCGGCCGACGTCCCGGTCGGAAAGATCTACAGCGTGGCCGACATGTTCAGCGATCCGCAGTTTCTTGCGCGCCGCATGATCGAACAACATCACTTTGCCGACGGCAGCCCGGTCAAGCTGCCGGCCGTCGTTCCCAAGCTGTCCGAGACCCCTGGCGCCACGCGCTGGGTGGGGCCGGCCTTAGGGGAACATACCGAGGAAGTCCTGAAATCGCTGGGGTATGATTCAGCGGCTATTGCTGAGCTGGCGAAGACCGGCGCGATCGGAACATCCGAACACTAGGAGACAACCAACATGTCAGTCACTCGCCGTGAACTGCTCAAGATGGCCGGCGCTGCCGGCGTCATGAGCATGGCGCCCGCCATCGTGCGCGCTCAGAAGCTTGAAAAGACCAAGGTCCAGATCGCCGTGGGCGGCAAGCCCCTGATCTACTACCTGCCGCTGTCCATCGCCGAAGCGCGCGGCTACTTCAAAGACGAAGGCCTGGACGTCAGCATTGCTGACTTCGCCGGCGGCTCCAAAGCCTTGCAGGCGGTCGTGGGTGGCAGCGCCGACGTGGTCTCGGGCGCATTCGAGCACACGCTGTCGATGCAATCGAAGGGCCAGGCCTACCGCGCCTTCGTGCTGCAAGGCCGCGCGCCGATGATCGGCGTGGGCGTGTCCAAGAAGAACCTGCCCAACTACAAGGGCCCGGCTGACCTGAAGGGCAAGAAGATCGGCGTTACCGCGCCGGGCTCGTCCACCAACATGGTCGTCAGCTTCTTCCTGGCCAAGCACGGCCTGAAGGCGTCGGACGTGTCCATCATCGGCGTGGGCGCTGGCGCAGGTGCGGTAACGGCACTGCGCAGCGGCCAGATCGACGCCATCTCCAACACCGACCCCGTGGTGTCGATGCTGGAGATGCCGGGCGACATCCAGATCATCGTCGACACCCGCACGCTGAAAGACACGCAGGACATCTTCGGCGGCAACATGCCCGCCGGCTGCCTGTACGCGCCGCAAGCCTTTATCGACGCCAACCCGAACACGACCCAGGCGCTGACCAACGCGCTGGTGCGCGCGGACAAGTGGATTCAAAAGGCCGGCCCGGATGAGATCGCCAAGATCGTGCCGGAAACCTATCTGCTGGGCGACCCCGCCGTGTACAAGGCCGCCATCTCCAAGAGCCTGGAAGGCCTGTCGCCCGACGGCATGATCCCCGAAGACGGCGCCGCCACCGCGCTGAAGGCGCTGGCTGCCTACCAGGCCGATTTCGACGGCTCGAAGATTGACCCGTCCAAGGTCTGGACCAACGATTTCGCGCGCCGCGCCAACGAGAAGTATGCCAATGGCTGAAGCCGCGCTGTCGCTGGAAAATATCAGTTGCACCTTTGTCTCGCGTGACGACCGGTCGCAGCGCTACACCGCTGTCAGCGACACGACCCTGGCCATCGCGCCAGGGGAGTTCGTGTCGGTGGTGGGCCCGACGGGTTGCGGAAAGTCCACCCTGCTCAACGTCGGCGCCGGTTTGCTGGCGCCGTCGTCGGGGCAGGTGAAGGTGTTCGGGCAACCGCTGACGGGCATCAATTCCCGTGCGGGCTACATGTTCCAGGGCGAGGCGCTCTTGCCCTGGCGCAGCGCGCTGGACAACGTGGTGGCCGGCCTGGAGTTTGCAGGTGTGGCGCGCGCCGAAGCGTTGGAGCGGGGCCGCGAGTGGATGCGCCGGGTAGGGCTGGGCGGCTTTGAAAGCCGGTATCCGCATCAGATGTCGGGCGGCATGCGCAAGCGCGCCATGCTGGCTCAGACGCTGATCCGCGATCCGGACATCATCCTGATGGACGAACCGTTTTCCGCGCTGGACATCCAGACGCGTCAGCTGATGGAAAACGAAGTCCTGGAATTGTGGATGGCCAAGCGCAAGGCCGTGCTGTTCATCACGCACGATCTGGACGAAGCCATTGCCATGAGCGACCGCGTGATCGTGCTGTCGGCCGGGCCGGGCACGCACCCGATCGGCGAATTCACCATCGACCTGCCGCGTCCGCGCGATGTGGCCGAGGTGCGCGCCCATCCCCGTTTCGTCGAGCTGCACAGCGCCATCTGGGCCGTGTTGCGCGAAGAAGTGCTCAAGGGCTATGCCCAACAGAAGCGAGCCTGAGGTATGTCGAAGTCATTGAAATCCGGTTCCGCCACCCTGCGCTTCTGGCAGCTGTTGCTGTTGGTCGTGATCCTGGCCGTCTGGCATTTTGCGTCGCGTGATCCCAAGGTGGCGTTCTTCTTTGGTGAACCCTTGAAGGTGTGGGGGCGTATCTGGGCCTGGTTCGTCACCAACGCCGATATCTACACGCACCTGGGGGTGACGCTGACCGAAACGGTGCTGGCGTTCTTCATCGGCACCATCGCTGGCCTGGGCTTCGGTCTGTGGCTAGGCCTGTCGCCGCGTGCAAGCGCCATCCTCGATCCGTACATCAAGGCCGCCAATTCGATGCCGCGCGTCATTCTTGCGCCCATCTTCGGCATGTGGTTCGGTCTGGGGATCTGGTCCAAGGTGGCGCTGGCCGTCACGCTGGTTTTCTTCATCGTGTTCTTCAACGTCTACCAGGGCGTGCGCGAAGTCAGCCCCACCTTGCTCGACAACGCCCGCATGCTGGGCGCGCGCAAGCGTCAACTGCTGCGCCATGTGTACCTGCCGTCGGCCACCAGCTGGGTGTTTTCCAGCCTGCATACGTCGGTGGGCCTGGCCTTCGTGGGCGCGGTGGTGGGGGAATACCTGGGCTCGGCAAGCGGCGTGGGCTACCTGATCTTGCAGGCTGAAGGCACGTTCGACGTCAACACGGTGTTTGCCGGCATTGTCGTGCTGACGGCCTTTGCGCTGGTGCTCGATTACATCGTCGGCATCGGCGAAAAGCGCCTGATGAAGTGGCAACCCAAGTCGGGTGAAACTGAAAAGCTGTAGCGGGCGGTTTCATCACCGCCAATGCAATCGGGGCGCTGTTCAGCGCCCCGATTTTTTTAGTCTGCGCGGCTTGCCGGCAGGTGCAGGGACCAGCGCTGCGGCTCACGTTCCAGCCGCCAGCCAGACGCTTCGGCCAGCAGCTCGACCTCTTGCGGGTCAAAGGCAGAGGCCGTGGTGGCCGCCGGCGCCGGGGCCGACCCTTCCTCGGACGAAAAGTGCGCATGCCAGACGTCGGCTTGCGACATGTCCAGCGTCAGCGAGGCATTGGCAGGCAGCTGTTGCAGCAGGCCAAGCAGCCACGCCAGCAGCACGTAGCGCGATGTGAATTGCGGCAGTTCGACTTCCGCCACCGTTTCGGGCCACCCCACGCGATGTCGCGACAGCAACAGCTGCGAAAACAGCAGCTTGCGGCATTGGCGCAGCAACTCGCTGGCGCTGGTCACGGCGTTGTTGTCAGCCAGCCATTGATCCAGATCGCGCACGATCTCGACGCTGTCTTCCAGCATGCTGGTCATGTCGCCGGCCAGGCGCTGGCAGCGTTGCTGCAAGGCGTCGGCATCGGCGCCTTCGGGCGCCTGGCGCAGCATCGCGGCGGCCAACGTGGCGTTGGACAAAGGGCCCACGACATCGTGACGCAGCACCGGGAAAATCTGCGACAACACTTTCAGCCGCACGCCATGCGCGGCCAGCGCAGTAACAAAGGCAGGGGTGGACACGTCGGTAGTCCTTAATCCGTCTGGCGCAGCATGGCCAGCAACGCGTCCGGGTCGGCGGGCTTTTCGATCCAGCCGTTGAACATATCGTCGGCGTCGTCGCGGCGCTCGTGGCGCGCCAGGCCGCTCAATGCATAGATGCGGGCAGGGCTGCGGCGGGCGCGCAGTTTCGTGGCCAGTTCGTAGCCATCCATGTCGGGCAGCAGAATGTCGACCAGCACGGCTTCGGGCTCAAAGCTGCT
>CAJYKY010000426.1 GCA_913775005.1 uncultured Achromobacter sp. | reverse complement strand
GTCAATTCCCAGGTGTTCGACCACACCTCGGTGATCCGGTTTCTGGAAGCGCGCTTCGGCGTGCACGAACCGAACATCAGCGCGTGGCGCCGCGCGGTGGCGGGCGATCTGACATCGGCTTTCGATTTCGCGGGCGATCGCAACGCGCATTATCCCGACAGCAACCGCCACGCCTGTCCGTTGCCGTATGCGCTGGAAGCGGTGGGCCGGATGACGGCCGATGGCGAACACTACCGGCTGACCTTGCGCAATCCGGGCGGCGTGGCCGCCGTGCTGCACGTGTACGACCGCCTGGATCTGGCGCAGGCGCCGCGCCGCTACACCATCGGCGCGGGCGCGCGGCTGGATGACGGCTGGCGCCTGGGCGCTCGCGGCGTCTACGATTTGTGGCTGCTGGGCCCTGATGGATTCCACCGGCAATTCCGTGGCGATGCGCGCGACGCCGGCATGCTGGAAGCACAGTTGGTGCCCGTGACGTCGGGCCTGCGCATACGCCTCATCAACCACAGCGACACGCCGCAGCCGGTCAAGGTGGAATCGCTGATGGGTGATGGCTGGCGCGCCATGGCCCATGTTGAAGCGGGCGGCGCTTTGGAACTGAAGTACGCGGGCCGCGAAGGCTGGTACGACCTGGAAATCAGCGCACCCGCGATGCCGGCGTTTGGCCGCCGGCTGGCGGGCCGCATCGATTCGGGCAAGCCCGGCGTGCCGGACCCGCGTCTTTGCCTGGGTGTGTCGCTGCCGCTATAAGCCGGGCGGCGCAACGCCGCCCTCGTGCTTATTCGTCGTCTTGCTCTTCCTCACCGCGCGCCAGGCGCTCGGTGTTCTTCACGCCGGTGTGGCGCACGTCGGCGCCCTTGACCATGTAGATCACGCGTTCGGACATGTTCTTGGCGTGGTCGCCAATCCGTTCCAGCGCGCGGGCGATGAAGATCATGTCGATAGCGCGCGAGATGGTGCGCGGGTCTTCGATCATGTAGGTGATCAGGTGGCGCAGCGCGCCCTTCCATTCCTTGTCCACTTCCTTGTCGCTGCGCACGACGGCAGCGGCCTGGATCGGGTCAAGGCGGGCAAACGCGTCCAGCGCCTGATGCAGCATGGTGCGCACATTGGCGGCCATGTGGCGCAGTTCGATCACGGGGATGTGACGCAGCTCGCCTTCATGGATACGGCGCGCCACGGTGGCTACCTTCTCGGCTTCGTCGCCCGAGCGTTCCATGTCGGTCAGCATCTTGGACACGGCCATCAGCATGCGCAGGTCAATGGCGGTGGGCTGGTGCCGGGCCAGGATGCGGCTGATGCTTTCGTCGATCTCGACTTCGTGGCGGTTGACTTCTTTTTCCCGCTCGCGGACTTTCTCCACCAGCGACATATCGCCCGTGGCCAGCGCGTCGATCGCTTCCTGGATCATGGCTTCCACCAGGCCGCCCATTTGCAAGAACTGCGAACGGACGCTTTCCAGATCGGCGTCGAACTGCTTGTTTGTATGCTCCGTCATCCGGGCTCCCTGCGTGGTTGATCTCATTGCATTGCCCCGAAGTAAAGGAGTTACGAGATGGGCCTGCACAACCGGCAAGGTTATGACCCAAGTGTGACAGGATTATGAATCGCGCCCCCGCTGCCCGCAAGGCGGGCCGGGCGGGGGTGCTGCCACACGCAGGCGGACTCAGGCCTGACGGTCCAGGCGGCGGATGCCGGTCTGCGTGGCCAGCAGCGCCACGTCGGCGCCAGCCAGCGCGAACAGGCCGCAGGTGACGACGCCAGGCAACTGATTGACGCGGGATTCAAACGCGCGGGCGTCGGTGATGGCCAGGCCCGAGACGTCCAGAATGATGTTGCCGTTATCGGTGACAAAACCGTCACGCAGACGCGGCTGGCCGCCCAGCGCCACCATCGCGCGCGCGACCGATTCGCGCGCCATCGGAATCACTTCCAGCGGCAGCGGGAACTTGCCCAGCGTTTGCACCAGCTTGGATTCGTCGGCGATGCAGATGAAACGCTCGGCGACCGAGGCCACGATCTTCTCGCGCGTCAGCGCGCCGCCGCCGCCCTTGATCATGGCAAGGCTGGCGTCGATTTCGTCGGCGCCGTCCACATAGATGGGCATCGTCGACACATCATTCAGGTCCAGGACCTTCAGGCCGTGGCCGGCCAGGCGGGCGGCGCTGCGCTCGGAACTGGCGACGGTGCCGCCGATGCGACCCTTGAAACGCGCCAGCCCATCGATGAACAGATCGGCGGTAGAGCCGGTACCCACACCGATGATGACGTCCGGGCCGGCGACCTGTTCAACGAATTGCAGGGCGGCGTCGGCGGCTTGTTGCTTGAGTTCTTGCTGGGAGAGCATGGCGGCGAAAATGCGGAAAGGTTGGTTAAGCGGGGAAATTTAGCATGCGGCGGCGGGCCAGGCCCGCGACACGATGGCGGCGGCGTCGATGTTGGCGCCCAGTTCTCCGAAAATGCCGCCGTCGCCGTCCAGGCGGCTGGCGACGAAGGCGTCGGCCACCGGCGCCGGCGCATGCTGGATCAGCAAGGCGGCTTGCCACAGGCGCGCGAGTCCGCAGGCGATCCGCCGCGCCTGGAATGGCGCCTGCCCGGCATCGGCCAACAGCGCGCGCCAGCGCACTACCGCGTCGTCGAACACGCGATGGCCTGCGGCCAGCGCAAATTCCTGTTCCAGCGCGGGCAAGGCGTCAGGTTCGCGTTGCAGCGCGCGCAGCACGTCCAGCGCCATCACATTGCCAGACCCTTCCCATATGGAATTGACGGGCGTTTCTCG
>CAJYKY010000425.1 GCA_913775005.1 uncultured Achromobacter sp. | reverse complement strand
ATGCCCGCCGACTAACGGCTGCGCGGGCAGCCTTCGTCGGCATACGCGTTGTGCGACGTCGTGGCGGTGCTCGCTTGCGCGGGGATGCCCGCCGACTAACGGCTGCGCGGGCAGCCTTCGTCGGCATACGCGTCGTGCGACCTCGTTGCGATGTTCGCTCGCGCGTGCATGCCCGCCGACTAACGGCCGCGCGAGCGGCCTTCGTCGGCATACGCGCCGTGGGACGTCGTTACGGTGATCGCTCGCGCGTGCATGCCCGCCGACTAACGGCCGCGCGGGCGGCCTTCGTCGGCATACGTGCCGTGCGACGTCGTTGCTGTGATCGCTCGCGCGTAGATGCCCGCCGACTATGGCCGCCCGGGCGGCCGTAGTCGGCATACACGCTGTGCGGCGTTGCGATGTTCGCCTTCGCTGCGCAGGTGACGGCATTCGCTTGCGCACAGTGATTGACGCAAGACGCTTCTAAGCTCCACAAGGCCGCCCGCGCGGCCGGCCTGGAGCGAGCCCCGCAAGATATTCCATCCCCCCACCCCCGGCGAGCAGAACCCTACGCAAGCTGCCCACCCCCGCTGACGTCATTGACTCATTAACGGAGCACAGCGTGTCGTCGGCCCGGGGTGCGCGGGGAGTCGATAAGCCCGAGGGAATCTGAAGGCAGTTGCCGCAGGCAACAACGAAGATGACAACGGGGCAGTCCGGAGCGAAGGCTCCGGACCGCAATCGTTGACCCGCACGCCCCGGGACGACGGCGCGCTGGGCGTCTAAAGAACCAGCAACGCATCAAAAGCGCCACTAACACCTAAAGAACCAGCAACGCATCAAAGCGCCACCAACACCTAAAGAACCAACAACGCCTCAACCATCAACAGCGTCAAAAAAAACTAAGACCTCGCCCGCAACCACTCTTCAAGTTCTCCGGCCGGCAACGGTGGCGAAAACAGGAATCCCTGCCCCGCCGCGCACCCCTGTTCGATCAGGAAGCGCCGCTGCTCTTCGTTCTCGACGCCTTCGGCTACCACCGGCAAGCTCAAGCTCTCGCCGATCCGGATCACCGCGCTCGTCAGCGCACGCGCCGCGTCGTCGCTTTCCAGGCCTTGCACGAAGCTGCGGTCCAGTTTCAGCTCATCCACGATCAGCCGCCGCAAGTGACCCAGACTGGAATAACCGGTGCCGAAGTCGTCCATCGACAGGCGCACGCCCAGGCGATGCAGTTCTGCAATAGTGCGCAGCGTGCCCGCCGTGGCGTCCAGCACCACGCCTTCGGTGATTTCCAGCATCAGGTCCGCCGGCGCCAGCCCGAATTCGGCCAGCGTTGCCGCGATCATCCGGGGCAGGTTCAGGTTGTGGAAATTGGTGGCCGACAGGTTCACCGACACCGACGGCACCCGCAGGCCGTTGTTGCGCCAGATCGCCAGTTGCGAACACGCCTCGCGCAGCGCCCAGTCGCCCAGGTCGCCGATCAGCCCACATTCCTCGGCCAGCGGCACGAACCGCACCGGCGAAATATCGCCCAGTGTCGGGTGGCGCCAGCGCGCCAACGCTTCCACGCCATACAGGCTGCCGTTCTTCAGGCCCACCTGCGGCTGGTAGTGCAGGCGCAGCGCCTTGGCTTCCAGTGCGTCGCGCAGCGCGGCTTCCAGCGCCAGGCGTTCTTGCGCCTGACGGTTCATCTCGGCGCTGAAGAACGAAATGCGGTTGCGGCCTGCCGTCTTTGCCTGGTACATCGCCATGTCGGCATGGCGCAGCAAGGTATCCATGTCGCGCCCGTTCTCGGGGAACACGCTGATGCCGATGCTCACCGACGGGTTCAGCGTAATGCCGCCCACCGAAAAGGGTTGCGCCAGGGCCAGCAGGATGTGCTCGGCAGCGGCCGTCAGACGGCCATGCTCGAAGTCCGGCATCAGCATCACGAACTCATCGCCAGACAAACGGCCGACGATGTCCGACGGCCGCGCCAGGCGGCGCAGGCGCTGGGCCACGTCGCGCAGCAGCGCGTCACCGATCGGATGGCCCAGCGTGTCGTTGACCTGCTTGAAACGGTCCAGATCCAGGAACAGCACCGCCACGCGCTTGCGTTCCGGCTCAGCCCGCGCGATGGCCTGCTCGGCTTGCGCCAGCAGCAGGTTGCGATTGGGCAGGCCCGTCAGCTCGTCGTAGAACGCCAGCTGGCGGATGCGGGCACGCGCTTCCTCGCGCTCCAGCGCCAGCGCGCACAGATACACGCAGACATCCACCAGGCGATGGTGGAAGTCGTCCGGCAGGCGGCGTTCGCGGAAGTAGAAACCGAAGGTGCCGATGACACGGCCATCGCTGGACTTGATGGGGGACGACCAGCACGCCTTCACATCTTCGGGCAGCGGCAGGTGGCGGTAATCGTCCCACAGCGGGTCGGTCGCAATATCCGGCACGATGACCGGGCGCCCCAGAAACGCGGACGTGCCGCAAGCGCCAGACTGCGGGCCGATCTTCACGCCATCCAGCGCGTCCGCATAGGCGGCGGGCATCGTAGGCGCCGCCAGCGGCCGAAGGTGGCCGGTGTCGTCCACGCGCAGCACGGTGGCCGACACCTCGGGCGCCAGGCGCTCGACCTCGCGGCACACCATGTTCATGACTTCCACCACGGAAGCCTCGTTGACCATCGCCTGCAACACCCGCCGTTGCAGCACTTCGTGCACCTTGGTCGGCGTGATGTCGGTCAGCACGTCCACGACGTTGACCAGCGTGCCGCGGTCATCGAACACCGAGTTGGCCATCACCGACACCCACAGCGGCTTGCCGCCACGGTCGTAGACCAGCACGTCTTTATGGAAGCCTTCGCGGCAGGCGATGCGGCGGTCCAGCTCTTCGCGGGTGCCGCCGTCCGGGCGGCCGCCGGCCAGCAGTTCGCCCAGCTCCTGGTGCAACGCCTCGTTGCGCGCAAAGCCCAGCATGCGCTGGAAACCGTCGTTCACGAATACGATGCGGCCATCGCAACCGGACACCGCCACCGCATTACCGGTTTCATTGATGCCCAGCAGCAGCAGGCGGTTTTCTTCCTGGCGCTCGGCGTCGGCAATCGACTTGCGCGAAATGACCGAGATGCGCGCGATTTCGCCGTCGTCATCGCGCAAAGGCAGATACGTGGCCTCGATCCACAACGAGCCGCCGTCCTGCTTGCGATAGCGGCACGTGCCCGAGAAATGTTCGCCCTGGCGCAGCCGGCTCCAGATCTGCTCGCCGCTGACGATGCCTTTGCCTTCGTCCATGCTGTCGCACAGCATGTCGTGGCGCAGCGTCAGGGCGTGCTCGCGGGTGTATCCCACGGCGGCCAGAAAATTGGCGTTGGCGTTCAGCAGCAGGCCGCTTGCATCGTAGTCGAACAGCAGCAGCGCCCGATCCATCGACGCCAGATAATTGCCCGCATGCCACGCGGCGCCCTGGGGGCCCGCGCTCGAAACGCTTTCGTGAGTATCAAGCATAAGGGGCTCCATACCGGAATACAGCTGTACCGGTTTCATTCAGCGCTTTGGAAAGCCGAGGGCGACGCGGTCGCGTCCGTCCTGCTTGGCCAGGTACAGGGCCTGGTCCGCACGACTGAGCGTCTCAGAGAAGGTCTCTCCCAACTGGTGATGCGCCATGCCGATACTGACGGTCAATCGCAATACCTCGTTGCCGGCCGGCATTTCCAGGCCGCGCACCGCGCCCACCAGCCTGTCCATCACGCCAGAGGCGGCGTCGGGCTCGGTGTTGGGCAGCAGCACCAGGAATTCCTCGCCACCCCAGCGGCCGCAAAGGTCGTACTCGCGCAGGCTCTTGACCAGCACGCCGGCCAGTTCAACCAAGGCGCGGTCGCCCGTTTCGTGGCCGAAGCGGTCATTGACCTTCTTGAAGTGGTCAACGTCCAGCATTGCCACCACAAAGCTCTCGCCGCTGCGCGAGGCGCGCTCGACTTCCTGTTTGATCATTTCCATCAGTGCGCGCCGATTCAGCAGGCTGGTCAGCGGATCGCGGCTGGACGTTTCCTCCAGCGCCGCGTTCAGGTCGCGCATCATGCTCTGGTAGTGATCGGAAATGCGCGCAATGCGCGCCAATCGGCGCAATTGCCGGTCAAACTGGTCACAAAGACCCAGTTCGCGCTCGTGCGCCATGGACTGATAGGCGTCCGACAACTGAGTCACGCGCTCGATGCGCGCCATCTGTTCGGCGGTGTGCAGCCACAGCGCCTCCAGGGCCTCGCGCAGGGGATGCCCCACATAGGCGGGGTCCGCCAGCAGTTCGGTGATGCGGCGATCCAGTTCGGCGGCGCCCGGTTTCATTCTCGGCCAACCACCGAGAACGGAAAGGTGCAGTCTTCCTTGAATTCTTCTGCCAGTTCGCCCACGCGCTCGTTGCGCTGGTCATAGAACCACGTGACGCTGACTTGGCGGCCCTTGCCATGCGCGGCTTCCAGCAGGTCGAAGATATCCATCACGGATTTGATGCTGCTGGTATTCAGATACAGCAGTTCCAGTTCCAGGTTCAGCGGTGCGGAGGCGCCCAGCAGGTAGGCTTCCACCCACTCGATC
>CAJYKY010000424.1 GCA_913775005.1 uncultured Achromobacter sp. | reverse complement strand
AAGCCAATATCAATTTGATTTACGCGGGCCGCGCTCGTAGCGGTTATCTGGCCGCATCTACCGAAGCGGATCGCAAGGCGTTGAAGAAGCAATTTGACGACGCGGTCAAGAACATGGATTCGCTGCGCGAAAAGGCGGCCGTCAATTTCCATGGGGAAGAGGGCAAACGGCTGTTGGCGCAGTTTGCTGAGACCGAAAAGGTCTGGAAGGCGGAATCCGAGGCCTTTTTTGCCGCTGCGCAATCGATGTCGCTGACGCAAACCGATGCGAAGGTCGCTGAAATTGAAAAGCGTGTGATCGCCTCGTCGCAAAAGCTGGACGACCTGATGACGGACCTGGCGGTGGGCAAGGAGAAGATGGCCGCGCAGTCCGTCGATGAAGCCACTGTCGTTTACGACACCGTGCGCGTCGTGATGATTGTGCTGGCCGTAATGGGTGTGGCGATTGGCGTGTTGCTGGGCTTGCTGGTCACGCGCGGTATCGTGCGCCCGTTGCAGCAGGCCGTGTCGGCCGCGCGCCAGGTGGCGGCGGGCGACCTCACGACCGATATCCAAGTCGCCACGCGCGACGAAACCGGCGATTTGATGACTGCGCTCAAGGCCATGAACGAAAGCCTGGCGCGCATCGTTGCCGACGTTCGCGACGGGTGCGAAAGCATCGCCTCGGCATCGTCGCAGATCGCGCAGGGCAACTCCGATCTGTCGCAGCGTACGGAAGAACAAGCCTCGTCGCTGGAAGAAACTGCCGCGTCGATGGAAGAGCTGACCAGCACCGTGCAGCAGAACGCCAACAACGCCAGCGAAGCCGACCGTCTGGTCAGCCAGGCCTCCAACGTGGCCGTGCGCGGCGGCGAGGTGGTCGATGGCGTGGTGCAGACGATGAGCGCCATTTCGGATAGCTCGCGCCGCATCGCGGATATCACGGGTGTGATTGACGGTATTGCGTTCCAGACCAACATCCTGGCGCTCAACGCGGCGGTGGAAGCGGCGCGCGCTGGTGAGCAGGGCCGAGGCTTTGCAGTAGTAGCCGGTGAAGTGCGCACGTTGGCGCAACGGTCGGCCGTGGCGGCCAAGGAAATCAAGGCCTTGATCGACGAATCGGTCACGCGCGTGGAAGGCGGCACGCGTCAGGTCGACGAAGCCGGACGCACCATGCGTGAAGTGGTGGACAGCGTGCGGCAGGTGGCGATCCTGGTGCGCGAAATTGCCAGCGCGTCGGAAGAGCAGTCGTCGGGGATTGGCCAGGTCAACCAGGCCGTGGCGCAGATGGACACCGTGACGCAGCAGAACGCCGCGCTGGTCGAAGAGGCTGCGGCGGCAGCGGCCAGCATGCAGGAGCAGGCCACTCGGCTTGCGCAGGAAGTGCGCCGCTTCAAGGTGGAAGGGGGAAGCGCCACGCGCGTGGCGGCGCCCCGTCTGGTGCAGGCCGTGCCGGTGGTTGCCAAGGTGTCTTCTGCGCCGACCGCGCGCGCCGTGCCTGCGCGCCCGGCTCTGGCGGGCGGGTCGGACGACGACTGGTCGACGTTCTAACGTCGACGGTCCGGGTCGACGATCTGGGGTGACGTTCCAAGTCGTCGATCAGGGTCGACGATAAGGGGCGATGTTCTCGGTCGATGTTCTGGGCCTAGGCTCTGGGACCATGCTCTATAGGCGGGCCGAGGCATCGGCCTGTCTGCCCGCCATTGCCATGCGCAGCGGGCAAGGAATTTGTCGGCTGCGGGTCAGCTTGCGATGTTAAGGTAAGCGACTTTCCCGCAAGCGACATTCACGACGCGATTGCCTTCGGGCGGCTTCCCGCCGCCCAGGCTGTCGCCCCTGCCTCCCCATGAGCCTGATCGATTCCCTACGCTGGATCCTCGTCGGCACGCGGCGCCTGATGCGCCGCAAAGTCCGCCAGATCAATCGCTTATCTCGCAAGAGCGTGCAATTGGGCCTGTTGCTGGGCGGCGCGGGCCTCGTGGCACTGATGTCGTTGGGCTTCACGTATCTGGCCGACAAGGCCTTGGAATGGAACCGCGAATGGGTGGGCGCGCATGGCTGGCTGGCCTTGATCGTGCTGCCGTTCAGCCTGGTCGGCTTACGCTGGCTGACCCTGCGCTTTGCGCCCAATGCGGCTGGCAGCGGCATTCCTCAAGTGATCGGCGCGCTGTCGCTGCCACCGGGTGCCAGCCAGACCAGCCTCGTGTCGCTGGGGCAAACCCTCTGGAAAATTCCGCTGGCTTTCTTCGGCATGCTGGCCGGCGCGTCCATCGGCCGCGAAGGGCCGTCGGTGCAAGTGGGCGCAGCCTTGATGCTGGCCTGGGGCGATTTCTGGAAGCGGCGCGGCGTGCAACTGCGCGGCTTTCACGCCAATGAACTGATTGCGGCGGGCGCGGCGGGCGGCTTGGCCGCTGCATTCAATGCGCCGCTAGCAGGCGTGATCTTCGCCATCGAAGAGTTAGGACGCGGCACCGTGCTGCGCTGGCAGCGCCTGGTGCTGATCGGCGTCTTGGCGGCCGGTTTTCTGGTGGTGGCGGTGCAGGGCAACAACCCGTATTTCGGCGTGTTCGGCGGCGTGCCGCTGGCCAGCGGCATGCTGATGTGGATCGTCGTCTGCGCAGCGATCAACGGCGCGTTGGGCGGTATCTTTGCGCGCTTGCTGGGCAAGGGCGCGGCCGGCGCGGCGCCTGCCGCGTGGCGGGCCTGGATCCGCGCACATCCGCTCTGGACGGCATTCGCCATGGGTTTGATCCTGGCAGTGATCGGGCTTTGCACCGCAGGCGCGGTGTATGGCACCGGCTATGGCGTGGCGGCAAATCTGCTGTCCGGGCAGGACGCGGCGCCGGTCGGATTCGGCCTGGCCAAGTTGGCAGCCACCGTGGCGTCGTATTGGGCCGGCATACCGGGCGGCATTTTTACGCCGGCGCTGACGACGGGCGCAGGCATCGGCCAACACATCTGGGAATTGGCGGGCGAGGGCGTAGACCAACGCGTGCTGGTGCTGATTTCGATGGCGGCATTTCTGGCGGCGGCCACGCAAGCGCCGCTGACCGCCAGCGTGGTGGTGATGGAAATGACAGGAAGCCAGCCCATGTTGTTCTGGCTGCTGGTGGCTTCCTTGCTGGCCTCGGGTGTGTCGCGCCAGTTCTGCCCGCAACCGTTCTACCACCTGGCCGCCGGGCGTTTTCGCAGGCAGGCCATTGTTGAGGCCGGGCGCGCCACGCAGACAGGTGGGGCGGCTCCCGCAAAATCCTCGGCGCCTTGACGCGAATTTCTACAAGGCTACGCAGCGTGGGCAAGGCGGGGTGCGCACTAAGTTCGTGCTTCGGCGATGCACAATCAGGGTGAACACCTACTGGACACCGTCCGTCTGGCGGACATCCCGGCCGTGCACCAACTTGGCGCTCAAAAACGCTG
>CAJYKY010000423.1 GCA_913775005.1 uncultured Achromobacter sp. | reverse complement strand
GCTGGTGCTGCTAGCCTGCCGCAAGCGCGTGATGGGGCAATATGCGCTGCGGGGCGCATGGGCATGGGCCGCCATCGGCGCCACCGTCGGCATCGTGATTCTGGACGGTTACCTGCTCGTGGACCTGGTGGTCTAGACCAAAAAAAACGCCAGTGAAAACTGGCGTTTTTTCTTCTGGGACCCGCTGGCTCAGTGGTGAGCCGACACAACCGGATGTTGCTGCCGGCCGGCGTCCATATCGTGCAGCACTTCGCCGATGGCCCCGCCCAGGGATGCCATGCGCAGCTTCAGACGCAGCCAGGTGCTGCGGTTGAACGGGCCGGACAGGGTTTCCGCCTTGACGGCCTCGCGGATCAGGGACCGCTCCAGCGCATCCGACATACGGGCATTTTTCAACGCGGTATCGCTCATGATTCTCTCCTTGAGAAAGGCGATGTGGAACAACACGAATTCATCTTAGATCCGCGTTTGTTGCGTTGCAATAAAAACTTCAACCATTATTTTGTTCGTTGCGCAATGGGTACAAACACCACCATTACGGTGCACGCGGCACCACGGTAGGCACCGGTGTTGTGCAAAGGGATGGCGCCCTTCAGCCGGGCAGATGCGCCTGGATCAGCCGGTCGGCCATCTGCGCCACGCGCCCAGCCGGCCCGTCGGCCTCGAACAACTGGCTGGAGACGAACGCGCCCTCGATCAACAGCAGCAGTCCATCCGCCAGCGCTTGTGGCTCCTGCACGCCCATTCCCGCCGTCATGTCATTCAAGCGGCGGCGCAGCTCGCGCTTATGTTCTTCGGCCACGGCGCGCGCCGGGTGATCGGTTTCGGGATATTCGACCGCCGCGTTGGTCAGCCCGCAACCGCGATAGCCGGTAAGGACCGCGCGCTGGCTCAGGCCTGTCAGATAGTCCAGCAGCTGGGCGCGCGGGTCGCCCGGATGCGCCGCGCAGGCGGCGTCAAAGCGTGCCCAGAACTCGGCGTCGTAATCACGCAAATAGGTAGCCGCGAGTTCGTCCTTGGACGAGAAGCTGCGGTACAGGCTGGGCTTGGTCACACCGGCCTGGTTGACGATGGCGTCCACACCCACGGCGCGGATGCCGTCGCGGTAGAACATTTCCCGCGCGGTCTTGCGGATGCGGTCAGCCGCAAGCAAGGGCTTGGCTGCGGGCGCGCTGTTAGGCGCCACGGACGGGGCCGCCGCCGGGACCGTTGCTGGGGGCGTCTTGTTGGCCATACGAAGGCTCCTTTTTCGAATAACGGTGGTCAGACGACGCAGCCGTTTTGAAAACAGGGTCGCCAAAATCTGCTTGACGATGTTACTGACCGGTACGTACTATTCGCAAACCTTAATACGTACCGGTCAGTAACATGAGTATAGCGCACCCTCCCTACCCCTTCCGGCACGCCGGACAGAAGTACGCGTTTGTCGTCGTTGCGGTGATTTTTGTTTCGCTGCTGGTGTCTGCGGGGCTGCGATCTTCGCCCAGCGTGCTGCTTGTGCCGCTGGAAGAAGCCTTTGGATGGAGCCGGACGTCGATCTCGTTCGCCGCTGCCGTCGGCATCTTTCTTTATGGACTGGTGGGCCCGTTTGCGGCCGCCGCGATGGAACGTTTCGGGCTGCGGCGCGTGCTGATCGGCGCGCTGGCGCTGATGTCGGCCTCTAGCGCCGTCAGCGCCTACATGACTGAACCCTGGCATCTGCTGATGACGTGGGGCGTCTTTTCCGGCCTGAGTTCGGGCGCGGTAGCGTCCGTGCTGGGCGCCACCATCGTCAACCGCTGGTTCACCAAGAATCGCGGGCTGATGATGGGCTTGCTGACGGCCAGCACCGCCAGCGGCACGCTGGTCTTCCTGCCGGTACTGGCCAAGCTGGCTTCGTCGGGCGATTGGACGCTGGTGGTCTGGACGGTCGCCGCGGCCGCTGCGCTGCTGGTGCCGCTGGCCTGGTGGCTGGTGCCTGACCGGCCGTCCAGCGTGGGCCTCGTGCCTTATGGCAGCGACCCGCATGCGCCGCCCGCCCCCGTCGCCCCACGCACCGGCATGATCGCGGCCACGTTCGGCGCGCTGGCTCGCGCGGCTCGCACCCGTACGTTCTGGTTCCTGTTTGCGACGTTCTTCGTCTGCGGCTTCACCACCAATGGCCTGGTCGGCACGCACCTGATTGCGCTTTGCGGCGACCACGGCATGGTCGAGGTGCAAGCCGCCGGCCTGCTCGCCTTGATGGGCATTTTCGATCTGGTCGGCACCACGGCGTCGGGTTGGCTGACCGACCGCTACGACCCGCGCAAGCTGCTCTTCGTCTATTACGCGCTGCGCGGCTTGTCGCTGATCTATCTGCCCTATTCCGATTTTTCGTTCTTCAGCTTGTCGATCTTTGCGATCTTCTTCGGCCTGGACTGGATCGCCACCGTGCCGCCCACGCTGCGCCTGACGACGGAAGCCTTTGGCGAACGTGATGCGGCGATTGTGTTCGGCTGGATCGTGGCCGGGCACCAGCTGGGCGCGGCCAGCGCGGCCTGGATGGCCGGCGCCATCCGCGAGGCGCAAGGCAGCTACCTGACCGCCTTCGTGATCTCCGGCGCCACCGGGCTGGTGGCCGCCGTGATCGCGTTGCGGATCGGCAAGAAGCAGGCGGTGGCGCAGCCTGCGTAGGGCGCGCGTGGCTGGCCGCAGCGCGCGGCTGGCCACACCTCGCCGGCCGCACCTCGCCGGCCGCATTGCAAGCCCCCCCCGCGTTCAGGCCGGCGCGTCTTCCACTTCGCCCAGGTACGCGGCCCTGACCTTTGGATCGTGCAGCATCTGCTTGGCGTCGCCCGCCAAGATGATCTCGCCGGATTCCATCACATAGCCGCGGTGGCTGTTCTCCAACGCCAGCCGCGCATTCTGCTCGATGAGCAGAATCGTCACGCCCTCGCTGGCAATAGTGCGCACCACCTCGAACACCTTCTCCACCATCAGGGGCGCCAGCCCCATGGACGGCTCATCCAGCAGCAGCAGCTTGGGGCGCGCGATCATCGCGCGGCCCATCGCCACCATCTGCTGTTCACCGCCCGACAGCGTGCCCGCTGCCTGCTTGCGGCGTTCAGCCAACCGCGGGAACAAGGTGAACACGCGGTCCGTATCCTGACGCACCGCCGCCGCATCGCGCCGGATATACGCGCCCATCGCCAGGTTCTCTTCGATGGTCAGTTGCCCG
>CAJYKY010000422.1 GCA_913775005.1 uncultured Achromobacter sp. | reverse complement strand
CAAGCGAATCGTGTTCAAGTTGTCGCCCGCGCTGGCGTATCGGTTGAAACTGGACTTCCGGCTGCATGCGCCGAACCGCGTCTTTCTTGAAGAGTCTGTATTTGCGTATTTGAACGGGCTGGCCGCCCAGGCTTGCGAGCCGGTCAAGACCTTGTTTGTGGGCATCGACAAGCACAACTGGCATTACCCCCGCCTGCTCATTTCAGAGTTCCATTCCCTTGATATCGAACCGCGCAAAGCGGTGTACGGCCCGCCTGGCAGGCACTGGACGGGCAGCGCCACGTTGATGGGCGCGCATTATGGGCACGATGTATTCGATGTCGTGGTGGCCAATGGGCTGGTCGGATTCGGCATTAACGATGCGACCGCATTCCGGCGATTGCTGGGGCAGTGCTACGAGGTATTGAAGCCCGGTGGTCTGCTTATTCTGGGCTACAACGACCGGCCCGATCGTGCGCCCTTCCCCATCTTGTCGGCCGTGCGCGAATACTTTCAGCCCTTCGTGCCGCCGATTCGCGGCGTCAGCAGCATCGTCCATCGCGTGGATGACCCCTTTGATCATGTGTTCGTGTTTCTGCGCAAGACGGGCGCGGTTGTCGGTCGCGATCAAGGTCACAGTCAGGCCGCCGGCTCAACGCTGATATCGTCTTGATGCCACCCGTCCTGATGCCAACTCAAGCCGTGCGTCGGGGCCAGAGCCTCCAGGAACGCTGTGTCATGCGACACCACGACTAGCGCGCCCGGATAGTCCGCCAAGGCCTGTTCCAAAGCGCGAATGGAAGCCAGGTCCAGATGGTTGGTGGGTTCGTCCAGCAGCAGCAATTGGGCAGGTTCCTTGCGCCACAGCGCGCAGGCCAGCGCGGCTTTGATGCGTTCGCCGCCGCTGAGCGTGGCGGTGGGGGCATCCACCAGGTCGGCGCCCAGCCCCAACAACGCCAGGCGGCTGCGTAGCTCGCCCTCGGCGAGCGACGACCCCGACGCGAGCAACGTTTGCAGCAAGGATTGCGTGGGGGGCAGATCAGACGCGCGCTGGTCGAGCAGCGCAGTCGGCACGCGCACATCGCAGGTTCCGCCAGTGGCGGTATTCGGGGCGATGCGTCCGGCCAGCATCGACAGCAGCGTGCTTTTGCCGCAGCCGTTTGGCCCCGTAATCGCCAGCCTGAAAGGACCAGACAGACTGAGCGTGATCGACGGGGCTTGCGGCGGATAAGGCAGCCTCAAGTCCTCCAGATGCAGCACGCGGCGTCCGGGCGGCACGGCGGTGTCTGGCAAGGCCAAGGCAACGCCGGGGCTGGCATTGACGCGCGCGGCGGCTTGCCGGACAGCGTCGTCCAGCGCCTGGGCCGCGTCCTCGCGGCGCTGATGGCTGCGGCCCGCGTGTGCCTGGGCGTTGGCCTTTTTCATACCCAACAGGATGGGCGCCTGATTGGCGTTGCGGGCGCTGCGGGCATTGCGCGCGGCGCGCTGCTGGTCGGCGTCGTGCTGTTGCCGCAGGCTGCGCAGCCCCGTGGCGCGTTCGTGGCGGGCATGGGCCAGCGCGGCCTGGGCAGCGGCGGCTTGCCGGTCGTGGTGCGTGCGCCAGGCGGTGTAGTTGCCCGCCTGCGCGGTCAGCACGCCGCCATCCAGCTCGGCAATCGAGGACATCGCATCCAGTAGGCGGCGGTCATGGCTGACGAGGATCAGTCCGCCGCGCCAGGCCAGGATCTTCTCCATCAGCCAATCGCGCGCGCGGGTATCCAGGTGGTTGCTGGGTTCATCCAGCAATAGCCCGGCGCCGTCTTGCCGCAGGGCGCTGGCCAGCGCCAGCCGCGTCAGTTCACCGCCGCTGGCTTCATGGGCGGGGTGCTCGGGCGGCCAGTCGGGCAGGCGTGCGTCTGCCAGCATCCGCGCCCAATCCTGCCGGATCAGCCAGTGGCCCTCGGCCAGATCGAAGTCTGCCGGGTCGCTGCTCCCCGCTTCGATACGGGATAGCGCAAGCAGGATGGGCGAAATGCCCGTCACATCGGCCAACGTGGCGCCGGGGGGCGCGGCGAGGCGTTGGGGCACGTAGGCGATCCTTGCCGGGCGCAGCACCTGGCCGGATTGCACGGCCAGTTCACCCGCCAGCACGCGCAACAACACGGACTTGCCCGCGCCGTTACGGCCGATGAGACCGTGGCGGATGGGGGCGAAATCGTGGCTGATATCGCGCGCCAGCATGCGACCGTCTGGCAGCGCGACGGTGACGTGGCGCAGGCTGAGGAAGGCGGAGGTGTCGGAAACGTAAGGCGCGGCGGGGGCGCGCGGAGTCTGGGCCATGAATAGCTCTCCAAGTCGAAGAAACGCTTTGCGCGCGGGGCGGCAAAGGGCGATCGGGGGGAGGGCTTAAAGAATCATGACCTGACGGGTCTCCAATGAGGGGCGGGCAATAGGGGGGAGAGCAATAAGGGGCAATGCCATCAGAACGGCAATTTGCACCAAAGATGGGCAGTTCGAACGGCAAGGCTGGAGAAAGTTCCCCGCGCCCTCCGCGTCGGCCTTCGCGTCAGCCTTCCAGCATCCGGAGATCCGGCGGCCGGTTTTCGATAATGGCTTCCATGCTGAAAAAGCCCGTCACCGTCGACAGCTCGAAGTCGGTGATCAATTTTTGATAGAAGCGGTCATAGCCAGCCATGCCCCGGCAAACTACCTTGATCAGATAGTCCCAGTCGCCGCCAATGCGATAGAACTCGGTCACCTCGGGCAGGCGTTCCACGTGTTGGCGAAACCCATCCGCCCATGCCTTGGCGTGATGGCTGGTCCGGATCATGACGAACACGGTCAGGTCCAGCCCCAGCGCCGCCAGACTGACCTCGGCGCGGGTGCCGCGGATGATGCCGCAGGC
>CAJYKY010000421.1 GCA_913775005.1 uncultured Achromobacter sp. | reverse complement strand
GCGCTGCTGGAAACCGTGCGCAACGTCATCCCCGACAACGTCAAGTGCATCTACACGCGTCAGCCCGCCGCGCTGGGGCTGGGCCATGCCGTGCTGTGCGCCGCGCAGATCGTGGGTAACGAGCCTTTTGCCGTACTGCTGGCGGACGACATGATCGACGCCGACGCGCCCGTCATTGGCGAGATGATGAAGGTGGCCAGGGAGTACCAGGGTAGCGTGCTGGCTGTACAGCAGGTGCCCAAGACCCACACGCAGCAGTACGGCATCGTGTCGGGCGGGCGCCGCGCGGACGGCGTCATGCGGCTGACGGGGATTGTGGAAAAGCCCAAGCCCGAGGACGCGCCGTCTGACCTGGCGGTGGTGGGCCGCTACATTCTTGAACCGGAGATCTTCGCGCTGCTGGAAAGCACGCAAGCAGGCGTGGGCGGTGAAATCCAGCTGACCGACGGCATCGCCGCCCTGCTCAAGGCACGCAGCGTGTTCGGCTATGAATACGAAGGCGTGCGCTACGACTGCGGCAGCAAAGAAGGCTTTTACCGCGCCACCATGGAAATCGGCCGCAAGTATCACAACCTTGCTTGAGCGCTCGCAGATTCTCCTGATGGCCCGTAGATTCCCGCGTTGATGGTATTCACTTTTTCCCGCTTGATGGAAGGCGCGGCCGCCTGCCGCGCCGCGATTGGCCAAGACAGCATCCGGCTGCCCATTCAAACCGTTGCGGCGGTGCTGCTGGCCTTTACCTGGATGAGCTGGCGGCAGATGCCCGACCTTGCATGGGGCGCCTTCTCGGCGTTGTTCGTGGTGCGCGCCACGGTCGAAGGCACCGTGGGCGAAGCGGCCGCCCGGATCCTGGGCGCGCTGATCGGCGTGGCGCTAGGCATTGCGCTGGTTCCGCTTGCGGCGGTGACCGGCATGCCCGCGCTGTGGAGCGTGGTGATCGGCGTGGGCACCGCGGCGTTTCTGTCGATACGGTGGCCCTCGTTGAGCTACAGCCTGGTCACGGCCACCATCCTGACGGTCACGCCCGACGCGGACATCCTGGCGGGCGCCGTCAACAAAACGCTGGCCATCGTAGTGGGATCGGCGTCGGGCATTCTGGCCGCCTTCGCGGTGCTGCCCCTGTCCGCCCGGCGCAGCATGCGCGACAACCTGGCTGCGTCGCTGGAAATCTATGGCGAGCTGCTGGTGGAGTGGGCGGCGGCGTTGGGAGCAGGACGCCAGCGGCCCCGCCCCCGCGACAAACCGGCTCTTGAGCGCGCCCACTGGCGCGCCCGCGACATGGCCCTCCAATCCCGCTCGATGCCCATGCCGTGGTTGGGCGCGGACACGCAGGCTCACCGTCTGCAAGCGCGCATCGAAGAACTCTGGTTGACGGTGCCGTTGATGGAACGCGTGGGCGGGCTGGAACTCACGGACAACCTCTGCCGCCGGCTTGGCCCAGCCCTGGACGACGTCGCCGCCGCTGCCAACGCGCAGATCGACACCTTGGCTCGCGCCATCCGCAACCCGTGCGCCGACGCGCCCGTCTGCCAGACCGGCGCGTCGTTCGCTGCATTGGATGACGTCGTACAACAGGCGGCGCAGGACAACGGCTTCACCCCAGCCGAACGCGTATTGGTAAACCTTATCCGCTGGGCCTGGCATGAAGTCACCCGCGAGCTGGACGCGCTGTGCGATTGCCTGCAAGCACCGGAGCAGGCGGCCGCGCCGCCCGCCGGCTAAGCCTCAAGGCGTCAACACCACCTTGATGCAGCGGTCTTCCTTGTCGCGGAACGTCTTGTACAGGTCCGGCCCCGCGTCAAGCTTGGCGCGGTGCGTGATGACGAACGACGGATCGATCCGGCCCTCCAGAATCAAACCCAGCAGTTCGTCCGTCCAGCGCCGCACATGGGTCTGCCCCATGCGCCACGTCAGGCCCTTGTTCATCGACGCGCCAAACGGAATCTTGTCGATCATTCCCCCATACACGCCCGGCACCGACAGAATGCCGGCGGGCCGGCACACGTAAATCATCTCGCGCAGCACATGCGGGCGGTCGGTCTCCGCACCCACCGCCTGCTTCACGCGGTCATACATATGTTCCATCGCGCTGCTGGCGTGCGACTCCATGCCCACGGCATCGATGCACTTTTCCGGGCCTTTGCCATTCGTCAGGTCTTTCAGGCGCTGCACCACATCCTCTTCCTGAAAATTAATCGTGACCGCGCCGCAATCGGCCGCCATCTTCAAGCGTTCTGGCACTGACTCAATGCAGATGACCTGCCGCGCGCCCAGCAACAGCGCGCTCTGGATGGCCATCTGACCCACAGGCCCACCGCCCCACACCGCGACGGTATCGGTGGACTCGATGTCGCACTGTTTGGCGGCCTGCCAGCCCGTGGGAAGGATGTCGCCCAGAAACAGCACCTGCTCGTCCGACAGCTCCGGGGGCACCTGCACGTGCGTGGCATCCGCGAACGGTACGCGCACATACTCCGCCTGCCCGCCCGGATAGCCGCCCGTCAGATGGGTGTAGCCGAAGAGCCCGGCGGTCGTGTGGCCGAACATCTTGGCCGCCTCCTTCGCGTTGCGATTGGTCCGCTCGCAGACCGAGAAGTTGCCCCGGCGGCATTGCTCGCATTCCCCGCAGGTAATGGTGAACGGAATCACCACTCGGTCGCCCACCTTCAGGTTCTGCGCCTCTGCGCCCACTTCCACCACTTCTCCCATGAACTCATGGCCCATGATGTCGCCGGATTTCATGCCGGGCATGAAGCCATCGAACAAATGCAGATCTGACCCGCAGATGGCGCAGGCGCTGACCTTGATGATCGCGTCGCGCGGGTGTTCCAGGATGGGATCGGGAACCGTGTCGTAACGGATGTCGTGTTTGCCGTGCCAGCAAAGTGCTTTCATCAGACTCTCCTTTGACTTGACCGCAACACGCGATCAGATCAAGTGGCAGCAAACGACGTGCCGCGCTGTCGATGCATTCGGCGGTCTAGGACAGGCGAATGGAGATAGCCCCCCGACGCGCTTATTGTTCTGCGCGCAATGCGCGAAGAACACGCACCTGCTCGTCCAGCTGAACGCGCAGCACTTCGATGTCGGCCGCGTCCGCGCCCCTTGCGGCGGCCGCGCGCACCTCGGCAATCATCTTGGCCAAGCGGGCGAAATCCGGGTTCGATAAGGGATCCGATAAGGGATCCGACAACGGTCCCGATAAGGACGCCAACCCGCGATCGCTAGCACGCCGCACATTTCTACGCCGAAGCAATTCGGCAAAACGCTCCCGCATCGCCACGGCCGCCATCGCGCGCAGCGGTTGGCGCAGCACGCTTGGCAACGGCAGCGCAGCGCTAGCGGCCAGCGCTGTTGCTTTCGCCCACGCGAAACCCAGGGAATTTGGCGGCACACGCCGCGTCGGCACCCGCGCCAGGGCCTGGCGGTCGCGCTCCATTTTTTCCAACAAGATGGTCTTGTCAGCTAACGTTGTGGTCTTGGGCATAGTGGCTCCGTGCCGCGGCAGTATCCAGCCGCACCTGGTGGCTGAGTTCGGAAAATGGCGAGCCCTTGGGCGCGCTACGGGTCGAGATGGCCAGCGATATCAAGGTGACAAGCAGCCACGCGCCCGCAACCAGCCACGCCACCAGTTTGCGGTGCTCGGTATCCCAGAAGCTGACGATGGCAGCTACCGATACAAACCCCAGCGTGCCCAGTCCGCAAAACAACAAGGCGACGCTGCTGATCACCGTCGCAATTAACGCAGCCCGATATAACGACAGTTCTATGCCGACCAGCTCCACATAATCGCCCGAGCGCTCGGCAGCGAAATGGGCAATACGGCGCAATCTGCGCAGGCGTTCGGAAATCATGGCGTCTCCCCTTTAGTGATGAGGCCAAACGCAGCAAGTCGCATACCCGAATCGACGCAACATTTGATAGTCGCAATCCGACACATCCCTGCGTCGCAGAGATAAATGAATTCGAAACATTCCGAAGAACATGGATATTTAAAAGTTTCGGTGATACCTTTAGGCCATCTGAAAATCGACACAACACAATCCCCCATATCAGCTAGACCACTCTGCACATCTTTTTCCGCAAGTTGTTCCGTCACGAATATCGAATTCGCCGTTGTCCCCCAACGTCGAGAGCATTGCGTGTCTGACGCTCCAAGCACGCGGCGCTGAGTTCATCTGGAGCAACGCGACTTCTGCAATTCGGAGAAATAGAGATGAAGAAAACGATGGTGACTCTTGCTCTGGTCGGTATGGCTGCTGTGTCTGGCGCCGCACAAGCCGATTCAAAAAAGCCCGTTGCGCTGTGGTTGTGCAGCGACTACCTGGCGGTCAATGAATCCTATCAACCCACCGTGCTGGGTTTTGCTGAAGCCCTGAACCACAAAGGCAAACCAGAAGAAGCCACGTTGGATGTCGAAGGCATTACCAAGGTCAAACCCGAAGTGCTGACCTACTGCAAAGAAAATCCGAAAATTGCGCTGCGCGACGCGTTGGTGCAAAGCTGGGGCAAGGTCAAGAAGTAAGGCCGCCTTGCGGTCGCCGCTTATCGCTTGCCTTTAAATTGAACCGCCCGGGGATGCGCTCGTGCTTCCCCGGACCGGAGCATCTGCTGAAGGATTGCCATGCCTTTGCACGCCAAGAACACCGTCCGCGAAAACCTGATGGACGACGTCTACGCCTCTACCGATTTGTCGGTAGCCATGCCGAAATTCAAGATCCCCGAACAAGAGCACGATGCGCGCCACGCCTATCAGGTGGTGCACGATGAGCTGATGCTGGACGGCAATTCCAGACAGAACCTGGCCACGTTCTGCCAGACCTGGGTGGACGAAGAAGTCCACAAACTGATGGATGAGTCGATCGATAAGAACATGATCGACAAGGATGAATATCCGCAGACCGCGCAAATTGAAGCGCGCTGCGTGCAGATGCTGGCCGACCTGTGGAACTCCCCCGCCGCCGCCAACACGATGGGTTGCTCGACGACGGGTTCCTCCGAAGCCGCCATGCTGGGCGGGCTGGCGATGAAGTGGGCGTGGCGCAAGAAGCAGAAAGCGGCAGGCTTGCCCACAGACAAGCCCAACATGATTTGCGGCCCGGTCCAGATTTGCTGGCACAAGTTTGCGCGCTACTTCGATGTCGAGATCCGTGAAATTCCCATGGAAAACGGCCGGCTCATCATGAGCCCGGAAGAAGTGATCAAGCGCGTCGACCAGAACACCATCGGCGTGGTGCCCACGCTGGGCGTCACGTTCACGTGCGAGTACGAACCCGTCAAGGCGGTACACGATGCGCTGGACAAGCTTCAGCGCGAAACCGGTCTGGACATTCCCATACACGTAGACGGTGCAAGCGGCGGCTTCCTGGCCCCGTTCTGCGCCCCGGATCTGGAATGGGACTTCCGCCTGCCGCGCGTGGTGTCCATCAACACCTCCGGCCACAAGTTCGGGCTGGCGCCGCTGGGCGTGGGTTGGGTCGTGTGGCGCGACGCCGCGCATTTGCCCGAAGAACTGATCTTCAACGTGAATTATCTGGGCGGCAATATGCCCACCTTTGCGTTGAACTTCTCTCGCCCAGGCGGCCAGATCGTGGCGCAGTACTACAACTTCCTGCGCCTGGGCAAAGAAGGGTATCAGCGGATTCAAGACGCCTGCTACGACACCGCCCAATACCTGTCGGAAGAACTCGCCAAGCTGGGCCCGTTTGAAATCCTGTACAACGGGAACCCTGCCAAAGGCATTCCGGCGTTGTGCTGGAAACTGAAAGACGGCATCAAGAACCCCGGCTTCAACCTCTATGACATGGCCGACCGGCTGCGCTCACGAGGCTGGCAGGTGCCGGCGTATTCGATGCCTGCGGACCGTCAGGATCTGGTCGTGCAGCGCATTCTGGTCCGGCATGGCGTCAGCCGCGACCTTGCGTGCTTGCTGCTGGACGATTTCCGCCGCGCCATCGACTACTTCGCCAAACACCCCGTGGCGGTGCAAGGCGAGCAAGACGAGTCCGGCGGGTTCCACCACTGACATTGAAGGCGATTCGCGGCGCATTGAAGTGAATTGCGGGGATGCGCCGCGAATGCGTTGCTGCCGGCGGCTGTTCATGCCACGCCGGCACCCGCACACAATACAAACCATGCTAAGCACTCGCGGTTAAGAAGTGCGGCAGTCGGGGGGTTATCGCAGTATGCGTATCTGTCTTGGTAGTGCAGCAGTTGTCACGCCCTGGTTGCTTGCGGGTTGTGCGCAGAGCCGCCCGCCTTATGTGGTGGTGTTCCATTCCTACTTCCCGTCCTGGATCGCGTGCGCCGCGGCAGGCTGCATCGCCGCCCTGATCATGCGCGTGCTGCTGGTGAAGTGGGGCATCGATGAACTTCTGCCCGTTCACTTCCTGACCTACCTGGCGTTTGCAGCGGCCGTCATGTTCCTGTTGTCTCTTGTGCTGTTTGCCCGCTGACATGCCGCCCGCCACTTCGCCCCCTCGTCGCCGGCGCATGATTGCGATGCTTGTCCCGATCGTGTTCGGCGGCCTGGCGCTTGTGCTGGGATGGCTCTATTTCGCGCGCCTGGACGCCCGTCCGCTGTCCGAAGACGCGGTACTGACCGCCGACATTGCACGCATGGCCGCCAGCGTGCCTGGCCGCATTCAGACGCTGGCCGTGCAAGAAAACAGCCTGGTCGCCAAGGGCGATCTGCTGTTCCGGATCGACCCCGAGTTCTACCAACTGCAAGTGGAGCAGGCGCGCGCGGCCGTCAAGGTTGCCGAAGCCGCGCTGGACACCCGCGAGCGCGGCGTGGCCGCCGAAACGTCCAACGCGTCCATTGCCACCGAACAGATCCAGCGGGCGCAAATCAACGTGGCGCACACCACGCAAACGCTGCAACGCTTGCAAAGCCTGCTGCCCAAAGGCTATGTGACCGCGCAGCAGGTGGACGATGCCCAGACGCTGAAACGCAATGCGGAGACCAGCCTCAAAGAAGCGTACGCACAGCGCGACGCCGCCCAATCCCTGGTGGGCACCACCGCAGGGGCGGCGGCCTTGGTCACCCAAAGCCATGTGCAGCTGGCCATTGCCGAACGTCAGTTGCGCGAAACCGAAGTCCTGGCGCCCAACGACGGCCGCGTGGTGGGCGTGTCCATCGCCCAGGGCGATTATGTCTTGCCGGGCCAGTCCGCGTTCAGCCTGATCGACACCACCCATTGGTACGCCTCGGCCGGCTTTCTTGAGACCGAACTGACGACGATCCAGCGCGGCGCTTGCGCCCGTGTTTACGTGGCTGCGGACCGCTCTATGCCGCTTGCGGGCGTGGTCGATTCCATTGGCTGGGGGGTTGCCGCCGAAGACCTCATTTCCATCCCGCGCAGCCTTCCCTATGTGCCCAAGACCTTGAACTGGGTCCGCGTAGGCCAGCGCTTTCCGGTACGCATCCTGCTCAAAGACCCGCCGCAGGACCTGATGCGCGCAGGCGGATCTGCCACCGTCATTGTTCACGCCGATGAAAAGTGCTGACACCTGGAGCGAGTTCCTGCGCCGGGCGGCGCACGATGTCGTCGACCCCTTTCCTGGCCGGCTGGCGCAAGCGTGGCGCATTGCGCTGGCCTGCGCACTGACGACGATGATGGCGGCAGTCTACGGCATCCCCGAAGCCGCGATCAGTTGCTACCTGGTGTTCTTTGTGATGAAGCCCGACGCGGCGCAAGGGTCGCTGCTTGCCATCGCATTGACGGTGCTGGTCGCCATCGTTGTGCTGCTGCTGTTCATGATCACCCGCTGGACCATCGACACGCCCGCCCTGCGCGTGCTGGCCATTGCCGTCAGCTCGCTGATCCTGCTGTACCTGGGGTCGGCCAGCAAGCTGGGAGAACTGGGCGGCATTGTCGCGCTGGTGCTGGCCTTTGTGTTGACGCTGCTGGATTACGTGCCGTTCGGTGAGGCCGCGACGCGCGGCATTCTGTACGCCTGGCTGATGGCGACGATGCCGATGGCGTGCGTGTTGGCAGTCAACCTGTTCATCGGGCGCAAGCCCGTGCGGGTATTGCGGCAAGAGATAGCCCAGCGCCTGCGCGCCTGCGCCGATTGGCTGGCGCATCCCACTGTGGAATCTCGGCAGCGCCTGCGCGAGCAGGTCGGCGATGGGCAAGAAGATTTGCTGGCCCGGTTAGGTGTGACGCGGATGTTGGCGCTGGCCCGCTCGGATGAGCTGCGGCGCCTCGCGCGCGCCGGGCAAGAGAGCTATCGCATTGCGATGGCGGTACTGAAGCTGTCGCCCGACACGGCGCCCGTTATTCGTGACGCCATTGCCCAACAGACAGCGCGCAGCGCGCAGGCGCTTGAACAAGGCCAGCCTGCGCCGGCGCCCGATGCGCATCCGCCCGCCCAATCCCTCGTCGAGCAGGACATCTGGGGCGGCTTTCACCGGATGGCCGGCACGCCCTCGCACTACCCGGCCACGGCGCCGCAAGACCCGTTCTTCCGCCCCGACGCCTGGACCAGCCCCGTGCACATACGTTACGCCATCAAGGTGACGGCGGCGGCCCTGCTCTGCTATTTCATCTACACCGCCGTGCAATGGCAGGGCATTCATACGGCGCTGATCACGTGCTACGTCGCGGCCTTGGGTTCGGTCGGCGAGACCACGCACAAGCTGCTGCTGCGCATCGTGGGCTGCCTGATCGGCGCAGCGCTGGGCATGGCGTCGATTCTGTTTCTGATGCCGCACATGACCTCTGTGGGCGCCATCATGGCATTGGTGTTTGCGGGCACCTTGGTGTCCGCGTGGGTCTGGGTCGGCAACGAGCGCGTGTCCTATGCCGGCGTGCAGGTTGCGCTTGCCTTTCTGCTGACCATCCTGCAAGGCTTTGGCCCGACGTTCGATCTGGACACCGCACGCGATCGCATCATGGGCGTTCTGCTGGGCAACTGCGTGCTGTATTTCATGATGACGCAGCTGTGGCCCGTGGGCGTGATCCAGCGCGCCTGGGACAGCGTGCAGCAAGCGCTAAGCCATCTGGCACAGATGGCCCGGCCGGCCCCCGCAGGCATGTCTGAGCAAGACGCGCGGGACGTGAGCCTGGCGCAGGCATCCAAACTGGCGGCCTGCATCGCGCAGACCCAGAACGCCATGGCGCTGGCTCGGTTTGAGGGCTATCGGCAACGCCCCTCGCCTTCTGCGCTGCGGCGCGTGGCGACGGCGGCGCTGGCCGTGCGGCAACTGAGCGAGCGCCTGACTTTGGCCCCGTCGCGCCCGGATGCAAGCGTGGTGCAACGCGTGGACCGCATTGCCGAGATGGCGGAGGCGAACTTCAGCATCGATTCCCGGGCAAGATTGCGCACGCGTTTCAACGCAGCCGCGAGCGAGGCGTCCGTGCAAGACGGGCCGCCAGACGATGCGGCGGAAGCGATCTCGCCCGCCGTCACCTCTCCACCGCACGCTCCGGTTCCCCGGTCCGGCGACGCTTCCGTGGATCGGAGCATTCACCGTTTGGAGGCCTTGGTCGATGTCCGTTGAAACGCGCCTGCGCCGCTCTGCCCGACTCTTGGCGCTCAGTTGCGCGGTCTTGCTGGCCGGTTGCGTCAACACGTCGGACTACGCGCCGTCGTCGGCCACGCGTGCGTGGACGCCGCCGCCCATTCCGTCCGACTGGCAAACGCTGGCCACGCAAGGGCCCGCCACGGTGCCCCCTTCCGTTGCCGCCTCGCCCGATCAGGTCTACGACCTGCCCGCGCTGATTGATCTTGCCCAGCGCAACAACCCCGTCACCCGGCTGGCATGGAGCCAGGCGCGCCAGGCGGCCTCGGCGGTCGGCATGACGGAGGCGACGTATCTGCCGATGCTGTCCGCGCAGGTCGTCGGCGGGTATCTCGCCACGCGGCGCCGCCTGCCGGAAGTCCTGAATCAGGAAGTCAAGCTGGACACCAGCATCAGCGGCGTCGTGCCGATCCTTAGTCTGGAATGGCTGCTGTTCGACTTTGGCCGGCGCGCTGCCGCCCACCAGGCCGCGCGCAACCTGTCCATCGGCGCCAACTTCACGTTCAACGCCATGCATCAGAAGCTGGTGTACGACGTGACGCGCAACTACTACGAATACGGCGCCGCGCGCGAACGCGCCGAGATCGCCCGGCAGACCTTGCAGAACGCCATGGCCGTGGACGACGCGGTCAGTGCGCGGCGCAAGGCGGGCCTGACCACGTCAGTCGAAACGGCCCAGGCACGCCAGCTGGTCGCGCAGGCGCGTCTGCAACAGGTCAGAAGCGCGGGGCTGGAGCGCAACGTCTATCAGGCCTTGCTGGAGCACCTGGGAGTTGCGCCCGACACACGCTTGCGCATTGCCAACAGCGCGTCGGCGCCGCTGCCGTCGCCGCAGGAGTTGCCGCAAGGTGCGCTGTTGCAACGCGCGCTGGCAGATCGGCCCGACATCATCGCCAGCATTGCCGCGCTGAAAGCCGCCGAAAGCGGCGTTGATCTGGCCGAGGCAGACTTCATGCCGAAGGTGTACCTGGCAGGCTTTGTGCTGGGTGGGCACAACGAGCTGTCGATCGGTCCCGTATCCGGTTTGTCCAACAGCGGCGTGTCGCGCGGCGTTCTGATGGGCGTGTCCTTGCCGCTCTACGACGGCGGCATGCGCAGCTCGCGCGTGAACGACGCGCAGGAGCGCGTGCAGGCGGCCCAGGCCACGCTTGAAAAGCTGCG
>CAJYKY010000420.1 GCA_913775005.1 uncultured Achromobacter sp. | reverse complement strand
CACCAACGGCGGCGGGCTGTGCTGCGTGCACCCCGGCATGTACGGCGTCTTCATCATGATCGAAGCCGTGCGGCAGCTGCGCGGCGAAGGCGGCGCGCGCCAGGTCGCCGGCGCCGAACTGGCGCTGGTGCATGGCAACGGCGGCACCTTGTCCAGCCAGTCCACCGCCATTCTCGGCACCCAGGCCACGCTTTGAATTGAATGAATCACACGATGTCTCACGCTGAACCCCACACCCGCATTCATCACGTGCTGGCGCACCAAGCGCGCCAGCAACCCGACGCCATCTGCCTGTACGAAGAAGGCGGCGGCACGCTGACCTACGCGCAACTGTGGCAACGCGTACAGGCCGTGGCCAGTTGGCTGCGCGAACAGGGCGTGCAGCCCGGCCATCGCGTGCTGATGGTGGGGGAAAACTGCACGGCGATGATCGCCACGCTGTTCGGCTGCGGGGTCGCGGGCGCATGGCCGGTGGGTGTGAACGCGCGATTGTCCGCCCGCGAAATCGACAACATCCGTCAACATGCGCAGCCCGAACTGCTGCTCTACACCACCGGCATCTCCGCCGCAGCGGCCGACCACGCCGTGGCCGCAGGCGCGGTCGATGCCGACCCGACCGTCTGGGGTCCGGGCGTGAAAGCGCTGCGCGCCGCCACGCCCACGCAAGCGGAAACGGGTGAGCTGGCCGACCAGGTGGCCACCGTGATCTACACGTCCGGCACGACGGGCGCGCCCAAGGGCGTACTCGTGCCGCATCGTGGCCTGCTGCATTTTGCGCGCGTGTCGGCCGCGTCGCGACACTTGAGCCCGCACGACATCGGCTACGCGGCGCTGCCCATGTCGCACATTTTCGGCATCGCCACCGTGTTGATGGCCACTGTGCACGCGGGCGCCAGCCTGGTGCTGCGCAGCCGCTTTGATGCCGACGACGCATTCAAGGCGCTGGCGCATCCCGGCGTGAGCATCCTGCAAGGCGTGCCCACCATGTTCAGCCGCATGATGGCCGTCGCCCCGCCGCGCGCCGAGCTGCGTGCCCCGGCGCTGCGCTACGTGTACACCGGCGGCGCGGCGCTGGACCCGACGCTCAAGCGCGACACGGAACGCTACTTCGGCGTGCCGATGCATCACGGCTACGGCATCACCGAATACGCGGGGTCGATGTTCATCACCCGCATCGACGCGCCGCGCGACGACTGCTCGGCGGGCCACGCGGTGGATGGCGTGGAGCTGCGCATCGGCGGCCCCGACGCCGGCGCCCCCACGCCCGGCGAACGCGGCGACATTCTGATCCGAGGCCCCGGCGTCATGCTGGGCTACTACCGCAGCCCCGAACAAACGCAGCAGGCGCTGCTGCCCGGCGGCTGGCTCAACACGGGCGACATCGGCTTTGTGGACGACAACGGCGCGTTGTTCATCGCCGGCCGCTCCAAGGACCTGATCATCCGCTCGGGCTTCAACGTGTATCCCATCGAGGTCGAATCCGTCATCAACGCCTACCCCGGCGTGCGACTGTCCGCCGTGGTGGGCGTAGCGACCGAAGACCACAACGAAGAGGTCGTCGCCTTCGTTGAACCGCTGCCCGGCGCGCACATCGACACGCATCTGCTGGCGCTGCACCTGCGCGCGCAGCTGGCGCCCTACAAGCGCCCGGCCCGCATTCTGCACATCGACACCATTCCCACCACCGTCAGCGGCAAGATCCTGAAGCAGCCGCTGAAAGAAAGGCTGGCGTAGGCGCGGACACGCTGTTTCCGCTCCACGACCCGCCACCGACCCCCAAGGAGACAACAGCGTGAACGTGATGACCCTTTTCGCCGTGGCGGCCGCCACGGCGGCATGCGCGATGGCGGCCCCCGCCTTTGCCGATACCTACCCCGACCGTCCCATCCGCCTGCTGGTGGGCTACGCGCCCGGCGGCCCCGTGGACACCACCGCGCGCGTGTTCGCCAAATATCTGGGCGACAAGCTGGGCCAGACCGTCGTGGTGGAAAACCGCGCGGGCGCCAGCGGCATGATCGCGTCCGATGCCACGGCCAAGGCCACGCCCGACGGCTACATGCTGGGCTTTGCCGCCAGCCCCACCTTGACCATGTCGCCGCTGGTCCAGCGCAGCACGCTGTTCGATCCGCGCCGCGACTTCTCGCTGATCGGGCTGGTGGTGGACTACGCCAACGTGCTGCTGATCGGCCCGCAAGTGCCGGCCAAGAACGTGGGCGAACTGGTCAGCTACGCGCGCTCGCATCCCGATGCGGTGTCATTCGGGTCGGCCGGTATTGGCGCATCCAACCACCTGTCGGCCGAACTGCTGAAGAAGCAGGCCGATGCGTCCATGCTGCACGTGCCGTACCGGGGCAACTCGCCAGCCATGATGGACGTGATCAGCGGCAAGGTGACGTTCATGTTCGACATCACCAGCACCGCCATCCCCTTCATCAAGAGCGGCAAGGCGCGCGCGCTGGCCGTCACGTCCAAGACGCGTAACCCGGAACTGCCCGACGTGCCGACGATGATCGAAGCCGGCGTGAAAGACTACGAGGTCGTCGGCTGGTATGCGCTGGTCGGGCCGAAGAAACTGCCCGACGCCGTCTCCACGCGCCTGACGCGCGCGTTGGGCGAGGTCTCGAAAGACCCCGCCTTCCGCCAGGCCATGACCGAAGGCGGCTACACCATCAACACGGGTGATTCCCAGGCGCTGCAATCGCGCATCGACCGCGAATACGCCTTGTGGTCAGACGTGATTCAAAGCGCCAACATCCAGGCCAACTGACCCTTACCGGAGCCTTATCCGATGCCCCCCGCGCAAGCGCTACATGCACAGACCCGCCTGCCGATCATCGGCGCCCCCATGTTTCTGGTCTCGGGGCCAGCGCTGGTCGTAGCGCAATGCGCGGCGGGGATCATCGGCACCTTTCCATCGCTGAACGCGCGCCCGCAAGCGCAGCTGCACGACTGGATCACCCGTATCGAAGACGGCCTTGAGGCCCAGCGGCAGAAAGCGCCGGGAACCTTGGTTGCACCCTATGGGGTGAACCTGATCGTGCACCCCAGCAACGCCCGCTGGCAGGGCGACTTGGCCATCTGTGCCGAGCGGCGCGTGCCGCTCATCATCACGTCGCTGCACGCGCCCGAGGCAGTGGTGCAGGCCGTGCACCCGTATGGCGGGCTGGTCTATCACGATGTCACCACCGTGCGTCACGCCAAGCGCGCGCTGGATGCGGGCGTGGACGGCCTGATCCTGGTGGCCGCTGGCGCCGGCGGCCACGCGGGCCAGATCAATCCCATCGCGCTGGTGAACGAGATCCGCGCGTTCTACGACGGCCCGCTGGCGCTATCCGGCTGTATCAGCCACGGCAAGGATGTGCTGGCCGCGCAGGTGCTGGGCTGCGACTTCGCCTACATGGGCACGCGCTTCATCGCCACGCAGGAATCGCTGGCGAACGATGCGTATCGAGAAATGGTGTTGCTTGCGCAGGCGGCCGATGTCACCTACACGCCCTACTTCTCGGGCGTGCCAGCAAACTATTTGTCCGCCAGCATCCAGGCGGCGGGGATGGACCCGCAGTTGCTTGCCAAACACCGCGACGCGCCGCCGCCCAACCTGG
>CAJYKY010000419.1 GCA_913775005.1 uncultured Achromobacter sp. | reverse complement strand
GCGCGTGATTCTTGCCGTGTCGGTCGCGGGCGTGCGCGGGGCGGTGACGCTGGCGGGCGTGATGACGCTGCCATTCGCGCTGGATAGCGGCGCGCCGTTTCCGGCGCGCGATCTGGCCGTGTCGCTGGCGGCGATGGTGATTGTGTTTTCGATGCTGCTGGCCAGCCTGACCTTGCCCAGCCTGATGCGCGGTCTGCATTTCCCGGCCAATAGCCGCGTGCAGCGTGAGGCGGCGCTGGCGCAGGAAGCGATGTTGCAGGCGGCGCTGGACAGCGTGGGTGAAGGCGCCAAGCGGCGCGCGGCTGAACACCCCGACCAGGCGGCGCTGTACCTGGAGGTGGCCGAAAGCCTGGCGGCCACCTTGCGGCGCCAGGCGGGCGAGACGCCGGATGGCACATCGGCCGAGACGCTCGCGCAGCAGGCCGTCATTGAACGGCAGTTGCGGCTGGAAGCGATTGCCGCCTCCCGAGAGGCCGTCTTTCATTTGGCGCGCACGCACCGCATTTCCGATTCGCTGGCGCGCGAGCAGGGACGTTTGCTGGATCTGCACGAAGCGCATCTGCGCTGACCTTGATGCACGGATAACAAGACCCCACTGGAGCTGCCCTTATGTTCGACGTCGACGCCTCGTATCTGCACCGGCTCAGCGCTTTCCATTGCGGCTGCCATCACCCGGCAGCCGCACGCATCGCGGCCTTGTATGCGGTGCATGAAGCGGCCCATGGCGCCGCTGTTGCGACTCCTGCTACTGCAACGGCTCCCGCTGCATCGCCCGGCGCGCCTGCCGCCGCAGCCCCAGCCGCCACGCCGGCCCCCGGCCACGCCGCCACCCCCGCGCACAGCCCTGCCGCGCCGCTTGCCTTCATCAACGTGCGTATCTTCGACGGCGTGGCAGACACGCTCTTGACCGGCATGCGTGTGCTGATCGAAGGGCGGCAGATCAAGGCCGTCGAACCGCAGTCCCTGCCGCTGCCGGCCGGTTGCCGCGTGATCGATGGTCAGGGCGGCGTGCTGATGCCGGGTCTGATCGACGCGCATTGGCATTCCATCCTGGCCCGCCCCAGCATCCTGATGGCCATGACCGCCGACTTCAACTATGTGCACACCATGGCCGTGGTGGAGGCGGGCGCCACGCTGATGCGCGGCTTCACCACCGTGCGCGACATGGGCGGGCCGGCCTTCGGCCTGAAGCGCGCCATTGATGAGGGGCTGACGCCCGGGCCGCGCATCTATCCGTCGGGCGCCTTCCTGAGCCAGACCTCCGGCCACGGGGATTTCCGCCTGTTGTCAGACCTGCCGCGCTCCCCCGAGGGAGGCCTCAGCTACGCCGAAAAGGTGGGCGTCACTGCTATTTGCGATGGCGTCGACCAGGTGCTGCTGCGCGCGCGCGAACAGCTGATGCGCGGCGCCTCGCAGCTGAAGTACATGGCGGGCGGCGGCGTGATGTCTTCGTACGATGGGCTGGACGTCACCGAGGGGTCGCTGGAAGAACTGAAGGCAGCGGTCACGGCTGCCGAAAACTGGGGCACCTACGTCACCGTGCACGCCTACACCGCGCGCGCGGTGACGATGGCGCTGGATGCCGGCGTGCGCTGCATCGAACATGGCCAGCTGATCGACGAAGACACCGCTCGCCGCATCGCAGACCAAGGCGTGTGGTGGAGCCTGCAACCCTTTCTGGATGACGAAGACGCCGTGCCGACACAATCGCCGGCATCGCGCCAGAAGCAGTTGGCCATGGTGGCCGGCACCGACCGCGCCTACGAGATGGCGCGCCGCCTGGGCATCAAGACGGCGTGGGGCACCGACACGCTATTCGATGCGCACCTTGCCACGCGCCAGGGCGCACAGCTGGCGAAGATGGCCCGCTGGTACAGCGCGGCCGAAGTGCTGCGCATGGCCACGAGCGTCAACGCGGAGCTGTGCGCCATGTCCGGCCCGCGCAATCCCTACGCGGCCAAGCTGGGCGTAGTACAGGCGGGCGCGCTGGCCGACCTGTTGCTGGTCGATGGCAACCCGCTCGAAGATCTGCAACTGCTGACGCAACCCGAAACACGCTTTCGCGTCATCATGAAAGACGGCGTGGTCTGCAAGCAGCTGCCCTGAGCCAGGATCGGTGCGCATACGGAGATGACTGCGCAAGGGGCAGATTTCATTTTCGTACTGGTCTGAGTTGATTAAGGTCAGTGAGAGACAAGTACGAGATAAATCGGGGCGGCCGGCTACTACATTGTCAGTGTTTGAATCTGATAAGCCGTAGCCGGAATGTGCCATGCAAATCTCTCTCATCATTGCCGACGATCATCCCGCGCTGATCACCGGCGTTAAACACGAACTAGCGGACTTTCACACGATCTCCATCGTTGGTACGGCAAGCAATTCAACCGAAACCTTCGAACTGCTGGCCAAATCGCACTGCGATGTGCTGGTGACCGACTACGTCATGCCGGGCGGCGAATTCGGCGACGGCATGACCATGCTGTCGTTCCTGCGCCGCCGCTATCCCGACCTGAAAATCATCGTATTCACCACCATCGACAACCGCGCGATGGTGGCCGAAATGGTGAAGATCGGCGCGCACGCGGTGCTGAGCAAGGTGGACGTCATTGGCCATCTGATCTCGGCCATTCACGCCGTGTATGCCGGCGCCACGTATTTCTCTCCCAAGTTCCGATCCACGTCCACCATCGGCAGCGTGGCGCAGATCGACCCTGCGCAAAAGCTCACGCGGCGCGAAACGGAGGTGGTCCGTTTGTATGTGTCGGGTGTGTCCATCAACGAAATCGCCAGCCAATTCAACCGCAGCAAGCAGACCATCAGCTCGCAAAAGACCAGCGCGATGCGCAAGCTGGGCATCGAGCGGGATGTGGAGCTGTTTCGCTTTGCCTATGAAACCGGGCTGCTGACGGAAACGGGCGTGTCCGGGGATGCGAGCACGGTGGACGCGATGCTGGCCGAGCAGGAATAGCAAACGGCAGGGCGCGTCTGTGCTTGACGTTTCAAGCGTTTTGGTACTGGTCCGATTGTTCGCCTATAGGCCTCGAATCATACTGAATCCACTATGCAAGCCCTGAACCTAACTCCCCAATTCTCCCCGCGTCAGCCGCAGCGCGCTGATGGTCTGACGGCCATTACGCTGGGTCGCGCCCCGCGCTGCGCCAGCGCCTTGAACGCCTTGCTGGACAGCGGCATGCTGCGCACGCTGCGCGCTGCCTGTGGGCTGGATGCGCTGGTCGATGCCCTGCGTCAGCAGGACGCCGATCTGGTGGTGTGCGATGTGTCGGGCGCTGCGCCCGAAGGGCTGCTTGTCCCCGCGCGCTTGAAATGCGAAGTGGACGAAGGCCGCCTGCCGCGCATGCCGGCCGTGCTGTGGATCAGCGAGCTGCCGCGTTGCGTGCTGGACGCCTATGCCAGCGGGCTGCGTGCGGCGGGTGCGGTGATCGACATCGTGCGCAGCGCCGCGTTCATCCCCGCTTCGCTCAGCCGCTTTGCACAATGGCGCACGCCCGCGCAGCAGCCGCTGCCCGCCGCCGCGTTCAGCGATGAAGACCTGATTCTGGCGCTGGGCGGCAAGGACGGCTTGCGGGTCGTGCTGCAACCGCAGGTGGACCTGGCCACCGGGCGGATCCTGGGCGCCGAGGCGCTGGCGCGCTGGCGTCATCCGCTGGCGGGCGATGTGCCACCCTCCGAATTCGTGCAGGCGATCAACCGCTTGTCGATGGACCCGATGCTGTTCCACTTCGTCACCGAACGCGTGCTGGATGTGCAGGCTCAACTGGCGGCACACGGGCTGGCGCTGCGGCTATCGGTCAATGCGTCGGTGTCAACGTTGTCGGCACCCGGCGTCGCGCCCAGTCTTGAAGCGCGCACCGTGGAACGCGGCATCGATCCCGGCCTGATCACCGTCGAGATCACTGAAGATGAAGCCATCCAAGACAAGACCGCGCTGGAAGCCGCGCTGCGGCGGCTGCGCGCTTGCGGCTTCGGCGTCAGCATGGACGACTTCGGCACCGGCGCATCGACGCTGGAACGGCTGACCCGGCTGCCCTTCAGTGAAATCAAGATTGATCAATCATTCGTCCGGCGGCTGCCGTCTGACCCGGCCTCGCATGCCGTGGTGTCAGCCGCAATGGGGCTGGGCCGCGCGATGGGATTGGCCGTGGTGGCCGAAGGTATCGAAACCGACGAGCAGGCGCGTCAATTGCATCTGTTGGGATGCCGCATCGGCCAGGGGTTCGGCCTGGGTCGACCGATGGAAGTGGATGAGTTCGTGACGAAGGTGTTGACCGCGTCAGCGCCCGCTACGCGCCATCACCCGCGTCAGACGTCACCGTAATGCCTGTTTCGAAGGCGAAGCGGAACAGGTCGGCTTCGCGTTCGATGCCCAGCTTGCGCATGGCGCTGGCCTTTTGAGAACTGATGGTCTGCTTGGACCGGCTTAGCTGCGCGGCAATCTCGTTGACTGACATGCCCGACACGTACAGCCGCACCACCTCCAGCTCGCGTTTGGTGAGGTCGGGGCCGCTGCGCGGCGCTGCGGTGCGAGGGCCGCCTGACGATGCGCCGCCGCGCAATTCAGACGGATAGTAGCGAGCGCCCGCGTAGACCGCGTGAATCGCCGAGACCAGCTGATTGGTTTCCTGCGCCTTGCTCAGCACGGAGTGCACGCCCAGGCGCGATAGCTCTTGCATGATGGCCGGGTTGTCCAGCGTGGTGAACACCACGATTTTCAGGTCGGGATAGTGGCGGCGCAGATACGAGATGAAGGTGATGCCGTCACCATGCGCGCCGCCGGGCATCGCGTAATCGGTGACAAGCACATCGCAGGGCGCGCGGGTCAGCAACTGGACCAGCTGGCCGGAGTCGCGCGCCACGCCTTCGATGGCGATGGACGGCACGGACTCCAGTTCATGCTTGATGCCCGCCAGCAGGGCGGGGTGGTCATCGGCGAGCAAGACATGGATTTTCATGGTGCTACGGCAGGCCGGCTAAGGCGCTGTGGGCAGTAGGGAAGCAAATGCAATGTAGCGTAATCCGCCCAAATCCGGCGGATTTTTTAAGGCCTCGCGCAACCGGCCGGGCGTAGGGCCACCCCCTCTTTATTGACTCACCATAGGACGGGACCCGGATCGGGCCTGAGCAACAAGCGTGTCGTCGGATAGCAACCTCACCACTCTGATGAATCTTCGGCGCTATCAGCGGCGCCTGTTGTTTGGCG
>CAJYKY010000418.1 GCA_913775005.1 uncultured Achromobacter sp. | reverse complement strand
GAATGCGGCCCGTTCACCATGCGCAGCTTCAAACGCTCGTAGGGCGCAGCGTTACGCACGAAGGTCGCGCCGCCCGGCGTTTCCCACGCGGGCCGGCCTGCGGCGAATTTGTCTTCGATCACCCAGTTCAGATACGGCTCGCCCACCACGGGCCACGCATCCTGCACGCCCAGCCGCGCGGTGATGCGCTGGCGGTCGGCGTCATCGGTGCCGGGCACGAGGCGGTCGACCATGGAATTCGGAAAGGTGCAGTGCGTGTCGATCCAGGCCGTCAGCGCCACGTCCACGCGCAGCGCAAACGCCAGCACCAGGCTGCGCAGCATATCGCCGTTGCCGCGCAGGTTATCGCACGACAGCAGCGTGACGGGCGGCAGGCCGCGCTCGCGCCGCAGCGCCAGGCCGTAGACCAGGATGCCGATGGTGCTGCGTGGGCGTTGCGGGTTGTCGAGATCGTGCAGGATGTCGGGGTCGTCCCAGCGCAGATGCCCGGTGGCCGGTTCGTGGCTGTAGCCCTTCTCGGTCACGGTCAGGCTGACGATGCGCGTTTGCGGATAGGCGATGCGCTCCAGCACGGCGTTCGGATCCTCGTCGGCGACCATCACCCGCAACACCGACCCCACCACGCGCAGCTGTTCGCGGGCATTGCCGTCCGGGTCACCGTCGCGCAGCGCCAGCGTGTACAGGCCGTCTTGCGGCGTCAGCGCATCGCGCGTGGCGGGGCTACGCAGCGACACGCCCAGAATGCCCCAGGAAAGATCACCGCTGGCTTGCATCGCCAGGTCCGTCAGCACCGCCTGATGCGCGCGATGAAAAGCGCCCAGCCCCAGATGCACGATGCCGGGCGTCAGGCGGCTGCGGTCATAACTGGGCTTTTCCACGTCTGCGGGCAGGCGCGGCAACGACTCCGTATTCAAACGTTCAAGCATGTGGGACCCGTGGCGTAATGCGCCGTGCTCGTGTCGGATGACCGGCCAGTCAGCGCGCGGGTGAGGATATCCGTAGACGCCGATTTCTTCGACACCGCGAAAGTGACTAAATGCAACGGCGGTATTCATCAAGCCGCGCCCGCTACATCACCGCGCCCAACGCCCACGGCACGAACTCATTTTGCCCATAGCCGTGCACCTCGCTGCGCGTGCGCTGACCGGACGCGGTTTGCAGCATCAGCTGGAAAATCCGTTCGCCCATCTGCGCCACGCTTTGCGCGCCATCCACGACGTCTCCGCAGTTGATGTCGACGTCGTCCGACTGTCGTTGCCACAGCGCCGTGTTGGTCGACAGCTTCAACGACGGCGCGGGCGCGCAGCCGTACGCGGAGCCGCGCCCGGTGGTGAAGCAGATCAGGTTCGCGCCGCCCGCCACCTGCCCCGTGGCGGACACCGGGTCATAGCCGGGCGTGTCCATAAAGACCAGACCGCGCGTGCGTACCGGCTCGGCGTACTCGAAGACGTCGGTCAAATTGGTGGTGCCGCTCTTGGCAATGGCCCCCAGTGATTTTTCCAGAATGGTGGTCAGGCCGCCCGCCTTGTTGCCGGCGGAGGGGTTGTTGTCCATCTCGGCGTCGTTGCGTGCGCAGTAGTCTTCCCACCAGCGCACGCGCGCCAACAGCTTTTCAGCGACGGCCGGCGTTTGCGCTCGGCGCGTCAACAGATGTTCACCGCCATAGATTTCGGGCGTTTCCGACAGGATCGCCGTGCCGCCGTGGCGCACCAGCAAGTCCACCGCCGCGCCCAGCGCCGGGTTGGCGCTGATGCCGGAATAGCCGTCGGACCCGCCGCACTGCAAACCCACCGTCAGATGGCTGGCCGGCACGGGTTGGCGGCGCACCTGGTTGACCTGTTCCAGCATGGCTTGCACCAGTTCGATGCCGCGCGCCACCGTCTTGCGCGTGCCGCCGGTGTCCTGGATGTTGAAAGTGTGCAGCAGGCCATCTTCACGCAGGCCCTCTTGCTCCATCAAGCCGCCGATCTGGTTGGTTTCGCAGCCCAGCCCCACCACCATCAGCCCGCCAAAATTGGCATGCCGCGCGTAACCGCCCAACGTGCGGCGCAACACGCGCAGCGGCTCGCCATCGCTGCCCGTGGCACAGCCCGCGCCATGCGTCAGCGCCACCACGCCATCCACGTTCGGACAGGCCGCCAGGGCCTCGGGGTGGATGTCGCGCCGGAAGTAGTCGGCGATGGCGCGCGCCACCGTGGCCGAACAGTTCACGCTGGTGAGGATGCCGATGTAGTTGCGCGTGGCGATGCGGCCATCCGCCCGCACGATGCCATCGAACGTGGCCGGTTGCGCAACGAAGTCCGTCGGATGCGCTCCCTGCCCCACCGCGTAATCGCGTTCGAAGTCCGAGAACTCCAGATTCTGTGTATGCACGTGCTGACCCGGCGCGATGTCCTGCCGCGCCACGCCGATGATCTGGTTGTAGCGCCGCACCGGCTGGCCCGCCGCGATGGCTTGCACGGCCACCTTGTGGCCGGGCGGCACCAGCCCTTGCACTGTCACGCCTTCCCCTTCCAGCCGTGTGCCACTGACCAGCTGACGCCGCGCGATGACGACGTTGTCGGCCGGGTGGATGCGTATCACTGCCCTGTCTGCGTGGGACATGAAACCTCCGGAAAGTTGCGGCGGGTTGCTCTCAGTGGCGGCGATTGGCGGCAGCGTTCAGCCGTCGATCAGTGCGGGGTCCCAGGCGTGCACGCGCTGGCGCTGTTCGCCCAGCCCGGCAATGCCCAGCTTCATGTCGTCGCCGGCCTTCAAGTACACGGGCGCGGGCTTCTGGCCCATGCCCACGCCCGGCGGCGTGCCGGTGCTGATGAGATCGCCCGGATACAGCGTCATGAAGCGGCTCACGTAGGCCACCAGTTGCGCCACGCCAAACACCATCGTGCGCGTGCTGCCGTTCTGGTAGCGCTTGCCGTTCACGTCCAGCCACATTTGCAGGTCTTGCGGGTTGGGCACTTCATCGGCGGTGACGAGCCACGGGCCCACGGGGCCGAAGGTGTCGCAGCCCTTGCCCTTGTCCCACGTGCCGCCGCGTTCGATCTGGTATTCGCGTTCAGACACGTCGTTGACGATGCAGTAGCCGGCCACGTGCTTGATGGCATCGGCCTCGCTGACGTAGCGCGCCGTCTCGCCGATGACCACGCCCAGCTCCACTTCCCAATCGGTCTTGATGGAATCCTGCGGCAGCACCACGGGGTCGTTCGGCCCGACGACGGCGGACGTAGGCTTCATGAAGATGACCGGCTCGGCTGGCACGGGCAAGCCCGATTCCGCAGCGTGGTCCGCATAGTTCAGCCCGATGCAGATGAACTTGCCCATGCCGCTCCACGGCGGCGCGATCCGGCCGGGCTCTGCCACCTTGGGCAAGGCGGACGCATCCAGCGCGCGCAGTTCGGCCAGACGGGCGGACGACAGCGTTTGCGCAGTGATGTCGGGCAACACCGACGACAGGTCGCGCACATTGCCTTGCGCGTCGATCAATGCGGGCTTTTCCGCGCCCTTGGCGCCATAGCGCATCAATTTCATATCGATTCCTGGTGAATGAAAGTAAAGGAGATCGGGGATCCAAGAATCCCTGCATCAATCAATTGGACCAACCGCCGTCGATCACCTGCGTGGTGCCGGTGGTGAAGGCGGCGTCATCGCTGGCAAGATACACCGCCAGCGCGGCGATTTCTTCGGCGCGGCCGATGCGGCCCATTGGCTGGCGCGCGGTGAACGCAGCTTCAACGGCCGCAATCGACTGGCCGCTGGCTGCCGCCTGCGCGTCGATGCGTTGGCGCAGCGATGGGGATTCCACCGTGCCGGGGCAGATGGCGTTGCAGCGGATGCCCTGGGCCACGTAGTCGGCAGCCACCGCCTTGGTCAGGCCGATGACGGCGGCTTTGGTGGCGCCATACGCGCAGCGATTCGGCGCGCCCTTGATGCTGCCCGCCACCGACGCCATGTTGATGATGGCGCCACCGCCGCGCGCCAACATGCCGGGCAGGCACGCGCGGATCAGCAGGTACATCGACCGCACGTTCAGGTTGAACGAAAAGTCCCACGCGTCTTCATCGCAATCCAGGATGGTGCCGGCGTGCACGAAGCCCGCGCCGTTGAACAGCACATTGACCGGCCCGGCGCCGTTGACGAAGGCGGCAATGGCGCGGCCGTCGGTCACGTCCAGCACCTGGCTGCGGCATCCCTTCAGCGTTTCCAATGCAGCGGCGTTGATATCCACCGCCAGCACATCGGCCCCTTCGCGCGCATACGCCTCGGCCACGGCGCGGCCAATGCCCTGGCCGGCGGCGGTGACGATGGCGGTCTTGCCTTGCAGTCTTTGCGACGTGGGTTGCGACATCGGTTGCGACGTGGGTTGCGACATAACGGAAGCCCCTGGTTATTTGCCGGCCATGCCCATGGCGGTGGGCAGCCACAGCGTGATTTGCGGAATGTAGGTGATAGCGATCAGCGCGACGAACAGCGGCACCAGCCACGGCAGGATGGCCATGGTGGTGCGCTCGACCGACAGCCGCGCCACGCGCGCCAGCACGAACAGCACCATGCCCATTGGCGGATGCAGCAGGCCGATCATCAGGTTCAGCGTCATGATGAGCCCGAAGTGGATCGGGTCGATGCCCAGCTTGAGCACAATGGGCAACAGAATCGGCACCAGGATCGTGATGGCGGCGATGGTGTCGATGAAGCAGCCCACGATCAGGATCAGCACGTTGGCCATCAGCAGGAACACCCACTTGTTCTGCGTCACGCTCAGGATGGCGTCAGTCAGCGTCTGCGCCGCTTGCGTCGTGG
>CAJYKY010000417.1 GCA_913775005.1 uncultured Achromobacter sp. | reverse complement strand
GAAGGCCGCGATGCCGCCGGCAAGGGCGGCACGATCAAGCGCATGATGGAACACCTGAACCCGCGGGGCGCGCGCGTCGTCGCACTGGAAAAGCCGTCGGACACCGAAAAGGGCCAGTGGTATTTCCAACGCTACGTGCAGCATCTGCCCACGGCCGGAGAGATCGTCATGTTCGACCGGTCCTGGTACAACCGGGCCGGCGTGGAACGCGTGATGGGCTTTTGCTCGGATCAGGAATACCTGGACTTCCTGCGTCAGGTGCCGGACTTCGAACGCCATCTGGTGTCCAGCGGCATCCACCTGATCAAGTTCTGGTTCTCGGTCAGCCAGGCCGAGCAGCACCGCCGTTTTGAACAGCGCAAGGTGCATCCGCTCAAGCAGTGGAAACTGAGCCCGGTGGACTTGGCATCGCTGGATAAGTGGGAGGACTACACACACGCCAAGGAAGCGATGTTTGCGCATACCGACACGGCGGATGCGCCGTGGATCGTGGTGAAGTCCGACTGCAAGAAGCGCGCGCGCTTGAACGCCATGCGCTATGTGCTGAGCCGCTTGCCGTACGAAGGCAAGAGCAGCGAACCCGACATGGCATTGGACTCGCTGATCGTGGGGCGGGCGTTGTAGGGGGCGTTGCTCAGGCGCCCAGCGCTTGCAGATTCAACACGTGGCTGTGGCCGATCCACACGGCGCAGTCACGGTGATCGCGCAGCGAATCCCCCGTGTTCGGATGCATGAAAACATCCAGCGCGCCGTGGTTCAGCGTCAGCCACGTAGCGATCTCGGCCAGATGCGCGGGCGTGAACGCAATCTGATAACTCCATTTGGGATGCGGACCCACGGGGCGTTCGTGGAAGCGGCCCATTTCCATCTTGCCGTCAAATTGCGCCACCACGCGTTCGCGCAAGGCAAAGGCATCGTCGCGGGTCGTCGCGTCAAAGTACACGTGGGCGTGCCAGCTGGCCACGCTGCTTACGTTCTGGTCATTCATGCTTGTCTCGTTCCGATTCAACCGCCCGCGCGCTTGGCGCGGTGGCCGCTTTGGGTCAGCACATCGATGATGCGGTCGCAGTGATCGCCTTGCACTTCAATCACGCCGTCCTTGACGGTGCCGCCCGAGCCGCAAGCCGTGCGCAACTGCTTGCCCAATACTGCAAGCGCCATCGCGTCAAGGTGAAGTCCCTTGACGACGGTGACGCTCTTGCCGCCTCGGCCCTTGGTTTCGCGCGACACGCGTGCAATGCCATCGCCCGCAGGCACCGCGCGCGCGGCTTGCTTGCATTGGCATTGCGTCAGGGCTTGGCGGCAGTCGGGGCACATGCGGCCGCTTTCGGTGGAGTAGACCAGACCACCGCTGGAGGCGCGCTTCATCCTTTGCCCCGCATCTGGTCGATCAGCCGGCGGTCGCGTTTGGTGGGGCGGCCGGTTTCGATGCCCAACGCAGGCTCGGGCGCGAGCCGGCGCATTTCGGCTGCTCGTTCGCGCGCGGCGATGCTCTCGGGGGTTTCTTCGTACAGCAGCCGCGCAACGGGCGCGGGGCCGCGCACGCCGCTGACGGCAACGACCCGCACATGTAGTGCCGGGTCTTCCTTGCGTATCGTGATGCGGTCGCCCGGCGCGACTTCGCGCGAGGGCTTGGCGGCCTGGTCGTTGACGAAGACGCGGCCCTTGCCGATCTCGTCGACGGCCAGGCTGCGCGTCTTGTAAAAGCGCGCAGCCCACAGCCACTTATCGAGTCGAATCTTGTCCATCTTGCTGCTCTCTGCGTGTTGCCCGTTGTGGCGGGCAGGCTCAAGCCGCAATGATAGCCTTGTCTCGATTCACCCTCGGTCGCTGCGGGCGTTGATGGCGGCCGTAATTCAGAACTTCAAATCCGCACCATCAAATCCAGCCTATCAATCCAGGCCCAGATTTGCTTCCTTCACCACGCGCTGCCATTTGGCGATTTCGGCGCGGCGGAACGTGTCCAGCTCGGCCGGGGTCGAGCCGATGGGTTCGGCGCCGATGCCGGCCAGCTGTTCGGCAATCGCCGGGTCCTTTAGCACCTTGGCCAGCGCTTTCGACACCTGGTCGACGATGGCGGGCGGCGTGCCGGCGGGAGCGAACACGGCGTTCCATTCATACGTCTCGTAGCCCGGCACGCCGGATTCCGCGATGGTGGGCAAGTCAGGCGCCGTCTTGGAGCGTTCCAGACCACCCACCGCCACCGCGCGCAGCTTGCCGTTCTTCACGTGCTGCCACGCCGACCCCATGCTGGCGAACATGACGGGCACCTGGCCCGACATCACATCGATCATGGCCGGGCCGCCGCCTTTGTAGGCCACGTGTTGCAGCTGCGTCTTGGCCAGCAGGTTGAACAGTTCGCCCGCCAGATGCTGGGCCGAACCGGGGCCGGCTGACGCGAAGTACACGTGGTCCTTGGCGCCGGGCTGCCCCAGGCGGATCAGGTCGGCCACCGTCTTGACCTCGTAGGACGGCGTCACGACCAGCACGTTCGGCACGCGCAGCAGCAAGGACACGGGCGCAAAAGCGGTCAGCGTGTCGAACTGCATCTTGGAGTGCAACGCAGGATTCTGCGCGTGATTGGAAGCGTCCAGCATCAGCGTGTAGCCGTCGGGCTGCGCCTTGGCGACGACCGCGCCGCCGATCATGCCGCCCGCACCGCCGCGGTTTTCGATGACGACGGGCTGGCCAAGTTCAGCTGCCAGCTTGGGGCCGATCAGGCGGGCCACCACGTCGACGGTGCCGCCGGGCGGATACGTCACCACCAGCGTGACGGCGCGTTCGGGGTAGGCCGCCAGGGCGGGGCTGGCGGCGGCGCTCAACAGGCCGGCCGCCAAGAGCAGGCCGCCCCGGCGGGCCAGGCGTTTGATGAAGGGGGTCATGGTTTGTCTCCTTGGAATTGGAACAGCTGCAAGGGCGTATCGGCAAGCACGATGCGCCGCTGCGTGGGGTCGTCGATCCAGGCGTCCAGCCATTGCGTCGCCGCAGGGTAGGACGCCACGTGGCGATGCTCGGTATGGGGCCAGTCGCTGCCCCACATGAGGCGCTGGGCGGTGTAGGCCAGCAGCAACTGCTGCGCGGCCAGCCGGCCCGATGCGGCGCACGCGGGGCCTTGCCAGTTGCGGTAGGGGGCGGACAGCTTCACCCAGACGCGGCCGCTGTCGGCCTGTTGCAGCAGGTAGTGAAAGCCAGGGTCGGACACGCCCAGCGCGGGGTCCGGGCGCCCGAAGTGGTCCACCGCGACCCGGCAGCCGGCCGCCAGCAGGGCGGGCAGCACTTCGTGCAGGCGTGCGGCTTGCAAATGCACTTCCACATGCCAGCCCAGCGCGTTCACCCGGGCCAGCAGCTGTTGCCAGTCAGCCGCGTGCAGCGCGGGGGCCGGCAGCCCAACCAGATTCAGGCGGATGCCCACCACGCCGTCGGCGGCCAGCGCGTGCAGGGCGTCGTCGCCGGTGCCTGGCGCAACCACTGCCACGCCGCGCAATCGCTCGGGGGCAGCGCGCAGCGCCTCCACCAGATGATGGTTGTCGGTGCCCAGGAAGCTGGGTTGCACCAGCACGCCGTGGCTCAACCCGTGCGCATCCAGCAAGGCCAGGTACTGCGGCAGCGTGGCGGCGTAGTCGGGGGAATGGCGGCGGGTATCGGCCAAGGGCAGGCCGGGGCGGAACACGTGGGCGTGGGTGTCGACGGCGGCGCCGGTCGAAAGCGGGGGCAAAGCGGTCTCCTGTTATCCGCGTGGATCGGGCCACGCGCGTCTATGAGGCGG
>CAJYKY010000416.1 GCA_913775005.1 uncultured Achromobacter sp. | reverse complement strand
ATCGGGGCGGCCATTGCCCGGCCGGCCGTCATTGCCCGGCCGTTGCATGTCTGGCCCACGCCCGTTACCGCCGTGGTCCACAAACGCTTGCGGAGGCCGACCCTTGTTGTGGTCATAGAACTGCGCGCGATTGTTCCCGGCATCGCGCACAAAACCGCGCTGCATGTCGGTGGGAGGAGAATGCCGGTCATTACGCGCGGCCAGCTCCCGAGGATCCGGCGCGCGGCGAATGCCGTTGGGGCCGCCGTTGTAGCTGATGCGCCGGTTGTCGACTTGATTGATCACCACGTTGTGGTTGTACACGTTGGTGACGCGCGTCACGTTCACGTTCGTGACGGAACGGTTGTAGTAGAAGCGATCCCGCTTCCAATACCCGCCCACATAACCCAGCCCGACGTAACCGAAGCCGTAGTTGACACCGCCATAGAAGCCGACGTGAGGGCCCCAGTACCCGGCGTTCCACACATACAGGCCGTTGACGAACCCCCAGTATCCGGGCGTCCACAGCGCGCCGGTGTAGGGCGCCAGCACCCACGCGCCCGGCACCCAGAAAAAGCCATAGGCGTTGCGGCTCCAGTAGCCTGGCACCCACATATAGCCGTCAGCAGGCGCGGGCGGGTGCACATAGACGTGCAAGGGCGGGGGCGGTTCGGGGCTGCGGTCTACCAGTGCCAGATTGGCATTGGCCGGGTCGCCATTGTCATAGACAGGCGCGGCCGGCGCCGGCGGCGGGGCGGGGGGGGAGACATAGGTCTGCGCCGGTGCGCTGGCGCAGATGCCAATCAGCGCAACGGTGGCCAGCGGGCGCAAGCAAGAAATCCGGGCGAACGATGTCATGGCAGTTCCTGATCGCATCCAGTGCGAGGATCAATACCCACGGTAGTAATAATGCGGCGCGGGGTACGCGGGGTAGTAGTAATGGGGCGTGTAATAGACCGGTGCGGGGCGATAGTACGCCGGGCGGGCCGGCACCACCACACAACCGCTCAACGAACTGGCCATCACCAGCATCAGCATCAGACTTTTTTTCATTTCATGACTCCCAACCTGCGCCAGGCGTGGTGGATCGAATTTCACGCCCTTGGTGCGCTGGTAAGGATTAGGCCATACCGGTTGGCCCAAGTTCTTCGTTGTAATCGTTCCGAAACAGCTTTCGCGTGACCGATGTTTGCGCCTGCGTGACCGCGCATGTCGTTGGTATCAATCTTTGCGGATTCAACGAAAAAAGAACGGGGCCGCCTGAGCGACCCCGTTCCTGGGACTTGCACTGCGCCACCAGCGACGGCGGCGCGGATCAATGCGGGATCAGTTCCAGCGGCCGCCGTTGCCAGCCAGGCTGAAACGGCCCGCGCCCATGAAGCCGATGGCCAGTGCGGTGAACAGGAACATGCCTTGCAGTTCCAGCGCCCAGCCGCCGTTGTTGGTCATGCTACTCAGTTGGCCGGTGTGGGCCAGCAGGATCGCCACCACCATATTGATGGCGATGATCAGGCCACCCAGGCGCGTGTAGACGCCGATGATGAGCAGCACGGGGGCGATGATTTCGCCCACGTACACGCCATAAGCCAAAAAGCCGGGCAGACCGTGCGACGACAGCATGCCGCTGATGCCGGAAACGCCATTGCCCATCAATTTGGACAGGCCGTGAAGCAAAATCAGAATGCCGAGGGTCAGGCGCAGGATCAGCTTGCCAGCATCGTCGGACTTGATCATGGTGAGTTTCTCTTGTGATGGTTAAGGGGACAGCGGCACGTTGGAGCACGCCGTTTACCTTTGGTTCCGCGCCCGGGCAGCCCGGTATTTAGCGGGCTGTCAGGTCAGCGGGGGCCATTATGGCAAAACCCGAGCAAAATCATCAAGCTATCGATGGGTGCAAACTAGCCTGCGCAGAAAAAAATTCTGCTCAGGTAGTATTCAAAATTCTTCCAGGAACCGCATACGGAACCGGCGGCCCTTGATGTTGCTGTTGGACACCCGGGAAAATGCCTGCTTGGCGATCTGGCGGTCCAGCGCCACATAGGAGTTGAACTCGGTGATGTTGATCTTGCCCACCTGTTCAAACGTCAGCCCGCCGTCGCCGGTCAGCGCACCCAGCAGGTCGCCCGGACGCAGCTTGTCTTTCTTGCCGCCCTGAATGCACAGCGTGATCATCGGCGCGCGCAGCGGCCGGTCGGCCTTGGGTTTCAACGACTTGATGTCGCCCCACTTCAACGGCGACCCTTGGTATTGCTCCACCAGGTTGGCCCAGCGCATCTCTTCCGGGGAACACAGGCTGAGTGCCAGCCCTTTCTGATCGCCACGGCCGCTGCGGCCGATGCGATGCACATGCACTTCGGTGTCTTTCGTGACGTCTACGTTGATCACGGCGCCCAGATTCTGGATGTCCAGACCCCGCGCCGCCACGTCGGTGGCGACCAGCACGGCGCAGCTCTGGTTGGCAAACTGGATCAGGATTTCGTCACGCTCGCGCTGTTCCAGGTCGCCGTTCAATGCCTGTGCGCTGATGCCTTCGGCTTGCAGACGTTCCACCAGATCATGGCTGCGAATCTTGGTATTGCAGAAGGCCAGCGTCGACGTGGGCCGAAAATGCGCCAGCAAACGCGCCACGGCGTCCAGGCGATCTTTTTCGTCGATCTCGTAGAAAATCTGCTCGATACGGCTGGCATCGTGCTGCGCTTCTACCTTTACCTCGGCAGGGTTGCGCAGGAAGCGGGCGCTGAGCTTGCGGATGTTGTCGGGGTACGTGGCCGAGAACAGCAGGGTCTGACGCTTGGTGGGGCAGTGCGAGGCAATGGCGACGATGTCGTCGTAAAAGCCCATGTCGACCATGCGGTCCGCTTCGTCCAGCACCAAGGTGGTCAGCCCGGAAAGGTCCAGGCTGCCGCGTTCCAGGTGATCTTGAATGCGGCCCGGCGTGCCCACCACCAGATGCGCGCCGCGTGCCAGCGATTCGGCCTGCGGACGGGCGGCGGCGCCGCCACACAGCGTAAGGATCTTCACGTTGGGAATCAGACGCGCCAGGCGGCGCAGTTCTTGCGCAACCTGGTCGGCCAGTTCACGCGTGGGGCAAACCAGCAGCGCCTGCGGCACCAGGCGGCTCACGTCCAGCTTTTGCAACACCCCCAGGCCGAACGCGGCAGTCTTGCCGCTGCCCGTCTTGGCCTGCGCAATGATGTCGCGGCCTTCCAGAATGAGCGGCAGGCTTTGCGCCTGGATCGGCGTCATCTGCTCGAATGCAAGGCTTTGCAGGTTTTCGAGCAAGGCGGGCAG
>CAJYKY010000415.1 GCA_913775005.1 uncultured Achromobacter sp. | reverse complement strand
CTACGTGGATTGGGTCAACGAACAGATCATCGCTCGCGGCCTGCGCGCCCTGGGCCGTGGCCTGTGGCAGACCGGCGACCGCGGCATCATCGATGGCCTGCTGGTCAACGGTAGCGCCCGCGTGGTGGGCTGGGTGGCTGCGGTTAGCCGCCACCTGCAGTCCGGCTTCATCTATCACTACGCGTTCGCGATGATCATCGGCATCATGGCGCTGGTGACTTTCTTTGTGCTGATTCCCCAATGATGGCAAGCGAGATGGCATCCAACACTTTCCCCTGGCTCACGCTTGCGATCTTTGTCCCGATCGTATTCGGCCTGCTGGTGCTGGCGGTGGGCCGTGACGACCGTCCCGGTCTGACGCGCGGCCTGTCGCTCGTCGGCGCCTTCGCCGGCTTCATCGTCACGATTCCGCTCTACACCGGTTTCGACTCCTCCACGGCCGCCATGCAGTTTGTGGAGAAGGCTTCCTGGATTGAAGCCTTCAACGTCAATTACCACCTGGGCATCGACGGCATTTCGCTGTGGTTCGTCCTCTTGACCGCGTTCATCACCATCATCGTGGTGCTGGCTGGTTGGGAAGTGATCACCAGCCGCGTGGCGCAATACATGGCCGCCTTCCTGATCCTGTCGGGTCTGATGGTGGGCGTGTTCGCTGCGCTGGACGGCATGCTGTTCTACGTGTTCTTCGAAGCCACGCTGATCCCGATGTACATCATCATCGGTGTCTGGGGCGGCCCGAACCGCGTGTACGCCGCGTTCAAGTTCTTCCTGTATACGCTGATGGGTTCGCTCTTGACCCTGATCGCGTTCATCTACCTGTGGAACGCGTCGGGCGGTTCGTTCGACATCCTGACGTGGCACCAGGTCAAGCTGGGCCAGACGCCGCAGATCCTGATCTTCGTGGCGCTGTTGGCAGCGTTTGCAGTGAAGGTGCCGATGTGGCCCGTCCACACGTGGTTGCCGGATGCTCACGTGGAAGCGCCTACGGGCGGCTCTATCGTGCTGGCCGCGATCATGCTGAAGCTGGGCGCCTACGGTTTCCTGCGCTTCTCGCTGCCGATCGCCCCTGACGCCTCGCACAGCCTGGCTGGCCTGATGATCACGCTGTCGCTGATCGCCGTGATCTACATCGGTCTGGTCGCGATCATCCAGGAAGACATGAAGAAGCTGGTGGCTTACTCGTCCGTGGCCCACATGGGTTTCGTGACGCTGGGCTTTTTCATCTTCAACACGGCCGGCGTCGAAGGCGCCATCGTGCAGATGATCTCGCACGGCTTCGTGTCGGGCGCCATGTTCATGTGTATCGGCGTGCTGTATGACCGCATGCACTCGCGCCGCATCGCCGATTACGGTGGCGTGGTCAACGTGATGCCGCGTTTTGCCACGTTCTTCATCCTGTTCTCGATGGCCAACAGCGGCCTGCCGGCCACCAGCGGTTTCGTCGGCGAGTTCATGGTGATCATGGGCGCGGTCGAGCACAACTTCTGGATCGGCCTGTTGGCGGCTACCGCCCTGATCCTGGGTGCTTCGTATTCGCTGTGGATGGTCAAGCGTGTGGTTCTGGGCGACGTCGCCAATGACCACGTCCGCGAGCTGACCGATATCAACCGCCGCGAATTTGTGATTCTTGGCGTGATGGCGATCGCCGTGTTGTACATGGGGATCTATCCCAAGCCCTTTACCGACGTGATGCACGTGTCGGTCGAGGCCCTGCTGCAACACGTTGCCGTCTCGAAACTGTAAGACAAGACAATGATGCAATCCCAAATCGATTTCGCCCTGGCGACACCGGAAATCCTTCTGCTGGTTTTCGGCCTGGCTATCCTGCTCGTCGACGCGGTCAGCAATCACCCCGAGCGCAAGCCGACGTTTCTGCTGACCATGCTGGCATTGGGCGTGCTGACCGTTGTGTCGGCCGTGCAATGGAAGAACGGCGTCGCGGGCGCGACGTTCCACGGGCTGTACGTTACCGACGAACTGTCGCACCTGCTCAAGATCGCGTCCTACATCGCCGTGGGCGCCACGCTGATCTATGGCCGCCTGTATGCGCAAGTGCGCGACATGCTCAAGGGCGGCGAACTCTACGTCCTGACGCTGTTCGCGCTGCTGGGTCAGATGGTCATGATCTCCTCCGGGAACCTGATCTCGATCTACCTTGGCCTGGAACTGATGTCGCTGGCCCTGTACGCCCTGATCGCGCTGCGTCGTGATGATGTCGTCGCCACCGAAGCCGCCATGAAGTACTTCGTGCTGGGCGCGTTGGCTTCCGGCTTCCTGCTGTACGGCATGTCGATGGTCTACGGCGCCACGGGTCACCTGGATCTGGCTGAAGTGTCCAAGGTCATCGCCGCCGGCAAGGCCGAGAAGATGGCGCTGGTGTTCGGCATCGTGTTCCTGGTGTCGGGTCTGGCGTTCAAGCTGGGCGCCGTGCCGTTCCACATGTGGGTTCCGGACGTCTACCAGGGTTCGCCGACTGCGGTCACGCTGATCCTGGGCGGCGCGCCCAAGCTGGCGGCCTTTGCCATCACGCTGCGCCTGCTCGTTGACGGCCTGCATGGTCTGGCTGCCGACTGGCAACCGATGCTGATGATCCTGGCGGTGCTGTCGCTCGCCATCGGTAACCTGACCGCCATTGCGCAAACGAACTTCAAGCGCATGCTGGCCTACTCGACCATCTCGCACATGGGCTTTGTGCTGCTGGGCCTGATGTCGGGTTCGGTTGCCGGCAAGCCGGAACTGTCGTCTGCCGCCTACGGCGCGTCGCTGTTCTACATGCTGACCTACGTGCTGACCACGCTGGCCAGCTTCGGCATCGTGCTGCTGCTGTCGCGTCAAGGTTTCGAGTGCGAGCACATCGACGACCTGAAGGGCCTGAACCGCCGCAGCCCGTGGCACGCCTTCATCGTGTTGCTGCTGATGTTCTCGCTGGCCGGCATTCCGCCGCTGGTGGGCTTCTACGCCAAGCTGGCCGTGCTGCAAGCGCTGATCAGCGCGGGCCACGTGACGCTGGCTGTGGTGGCGGTGCTGTTCTCGCTGATCGGCGCGTTCTACTACCTGCGTGTTGTCAAGGTTGTGTACTTCGACGAGCCGGCGGCCGATGCCGCCCCGATCGTGGCCACGTGCAGCCAGCGCGGCCTGCTGACGATCAACGGCGCCATGATGCTGGTGCTGGGCCTGTTGCCCGGTGGCTTGATGGCGCTGTGCGTCCAGGCCATCCGCTCGTCGCTGAGCCTGTAAGCGGAACGCAGCCATGAACCAGACGCTGGCGGTATGGCTGTTGATCGCGCTGGCGCTTGTCAGCGCGAATCTTCCCTTCCTGACCGAGCGCGTCTTCGCCGTTTTGCCCTGGAAGCAGGGCGGGGCGGCGGCGGTCAAGCCGTTCTGGATGCGGCTGATCGAAGTGTTGGTGTTCTACGCCATCGTCGGCGCGCTGGGGTTTGCGTTTGAATCCACGCTGGGCAATCGCTTTTCCCAGACCTGGGAGTTCTACGCGATCACGCTCAGCCTGTACCTGGTGCTGGCGTATCCGGGCTTCGTGTACCGCTACCTGTTCAAACGGCACCCTCGCTTGCGAGCCTGAAGGCTTGCTGATGCCTCAAACGCCCCGTCAGGGGCGTTTTTCTTTGGTGGACGAAAAAGGCCTTGATGCGGCACTATTAAATTCGGCTATAAACCGATATTTATAACGAACGTCGCGCATCAAGTGTTGTTTTTTCATCTTTTAGCCTGATGACAAGCTTTCATTCAGGTGTCATTCAGCGGCCAGGATCACAATCGCAACCGGTAAAAAAACAAGAATCGTTGCTATTTACATTCTGGAGAAGCAGGTTTGAAGCCCCAAGATTCGTATTCGCTGAATACGCTCACTTCCTCGCTGGCCGCCGCCATTGCGGCGCCCGCCTTGTTCATCAGCCCCCTGGCTGCCGCCCAAACGACAGATTCCAGCGTTACGCAGCTGGCGCCCGTGCGCGTGGAAGGCGAGGGTTCTGCCTACCAGACCAATACGGTGCCGTCGCCCAAGATGACCGCCCCGTTGCTGGACACGCCGCGCACGGTGCAGGTCGTGCCCAAGCAGGTGATCCAGGATCAGGCCGCATCGACGCTGCAAGACGTGCTGCGCAATTCGCCGGGCATCACGTTTGGCGCGGGTGAGGGTGGACGCCCGGGAGGCGATTTGCCGATCATCCGTGGACAGAACTCGGCGGGCAGCCTGTTCCTGGACGGCATCCGCGACTCCAGCACGCAGGTGCGCGACACCTTCAACCTGGAATCGGTCGAAGTGATCAAGGGGCCGGACTCGGTGTATTCGGGCCGGGGCGGCGCGGGCGGCAGCATCAACATGATCAGCAAGACGCCAAAGGCCACGGACTTCACCGAAGCCACCGCCCAGATCGGCACCGACAACAACTACCGCGCCACCATCGATAGCAACTGGCGCCTGGCCGACAAGGCCGCCTTCCGCCTGAACGTCATGGGCAACAAGGGCGACGTGCCGGGCCGCGACAACGCCGTGGACTTCGAACGCTGGGGCGTGGCCCCGTCGCTGACGCTGGGCATCGGTACGCCGACGCGCATCACGCTCAGCTACTACCACTACCAAGACGACAGCATGCCGGACTACTCCATTCCGTATGACCCGAAGACGGGTCAGCCGGTGACGGAGACGATGGGCGTGAGCCGCAAGACGTTCTATGGCCTGACCGGGCGCGACTTCATGAAGACGCGCGACGATGTCGCCACCGTGGACTTTCAGCACGACTTTTCGGACAAGCTGCAACTGCGCAACGTGACGCGCTACGGCCGTGGCACCACCGACTTCGCCGCCACGAACCCGGACGACAGCAAGGGCAACGTGCCCAATGGCCTGGTGTACCGCGCACTGAAGTCCGGCTACTACGTGACCAAGAGCTTCGCCAACCAGACCGATCTGACGGGCGAATTCGACACGGGCAGCCTGAAGCACTCGTTCGACCTGGGCTTTGAGTACAGCAATATCAAGCAGGACAAGGACAGCTACACGCAGAAGATCGCCAACGGGCCGATGGCCTGCAAGGTCAGCGCCACCGACCTGTCCAACCCGGCGCTGTGCGCATCGCTGTGGGACCCGGATCCGGGCACCGACTACACCGGCACGCTGACTCGCAACAACAACCCGGCGCGCTACAACACCGATACGGTGGCGCTCTACGGCTTTGACACCATCAAGTTCAACGAACAGTGGCAAGCCAGCCTGGGCGCCCGTTGG
>CAJYKY010000414.1 GCA_913775005.1 uncultured Achromobacter sp. | reverse complement strand
CAATCACCACCAGCGCAAGGATCGTCTGCGAGGCCGCCCAGAACATCGACGGATCTTCATCGCGCGGCCGCAGCTTGAGCGGTTCAAGATCCTCGCTGTCGGTGCGTTCTTCGTCGTGGCTGAGTTCGCGCTTGATGTACAGGCCATAGGTGGCAAGGAACAGGATCCCCAGCCAGGGCTTCCAGGCAAAGGCCAACAGGCCAAGGCCCACCTTGAAAATGAAGATGCCCATGAACCAGGCCTGATCGCGGGCCAGCCGGCGCTGGTCCGCGTTGATACAGGCCGCCTGCGTCTTCTGGCCGCGACGGGCGCGCCACAAGGCCAGGCCGACAACGGCGTACGCCAGCGTCGCCAGCACCAGCGGACCGCCCATGGCGGCGCCGACTCCAATGTCTTTCTGTTCGGGCGTGTCGCCGAACACAACAGCCATGAACGTGACCGCGCTTTCAGGCAAGGCGGTGCCGAACGCGGCCAGCACCGTGCCCGTGGCGGTGGCGCCAAGATGGAAGCGATGGCCGACCCATTCGACGCCATTGACGAAGAATTCGCAGGCGAAGTAAATCACTGCCGCGGACAGGAAAAACAAGAACAGCGTGAGCAACATAGGAACGAAGCCGGACGAGCAGAAACCAATTGGCGCGACGCAGCGGCTCGCCCGGCTAGGGTGAACGCAACGCGGCCAAAGGTCTCGCCTGGCTGATCCATGAGCCGCGGGCAATGCCGCATACATGGAAACCGTTAGCGCCATGGAGTTCTAGCAACCGCTACGCGGCCCTGAACCACCAAGTCTGTTGACGCTAACTCCTTTGGGGACAAAGGATGGCTACTCCCCAATGACAGAGCGGCGATTGTAGCAGCGTAAACATGACCGTCCAGTGAAAACGGCGCGGCACGCGCCAAATGCGCTGCCCCTGTTGTTTGCGCACGATGGCGCGGTAAAGTAGGCCGCATCGACAGCCTATGCGGGGTTCGCGCCCCAGCTTCCCATGAGCCTGCCCCCCGCCGACATCGCCCCCTTCGCCGCCCGGCGTCAACGTCTGATGGACCGCATGCGCGCCGACGGCGGCGGCATCGCCATCGTGCCCACCGCGCCCGAGGCTGTGCGCAACCGCGACGCCGAATACCCGTACCGGCACGACAGCGACTTCTTCTACCTCACCGGTTTCACCGAGCCTGGCGCGTGGCTGGTGCTGATCGCGGGGGCCACCGACCGCGCCATCCTGTTCTGCCGCGCGCGCCACGTCGAACATGAAATCTGGGAAGGCAAGCGTTTCGGCCCGGAAGCGGCTGCCGAGTACTTCGGCTTTGACGACGCGCAGCCGCTGGACGCGCTGGACGAAGTGGTGCCCAAGCTGATGCTGGACCACCCCACGCTGTACGCCCCGCTGGCGGGCGACAAGCGCACCGATGGGCGCCTGCACCGCTGGCTGACGGCAGCGCGCGAAGCGAGCCGCGCCGGCCATGCCCCGCCCTCGCGCCAACAGGACATCCGCCCATTGCTGGCCGACATGCGCCTGATCAAGGACGCGGCGGAAATCGCCACGATGCGGCGCGCGGCAAAGATATCGGCGGGCGCCCACGCCCGCGCCATGCGCGTCGCCCGCGCCGGCATGCACGAATACGAACTGGAAGCCGAGCTGCTGTATGAATTCCGCCGCCATGGCGCGCAGGCCGTGGCCTACAACAGCATCGTGGCAGCGGGCGCCAATGCCTGTGTGCTGCACTACCCCGCCGGCGAGGCCGTGCTGCGCGACGGCGACCTGGTGTTGATCGACGCGGGCTGCGAAGTCGACAGCTACGCCAGCGACATCACCCGGACCTTCCCCGTGAACGGCCGCTACAGCGGCCCGCAGCGCGCGCTGTATGACCTGACCGTGGCCGCGCAGGAAGCGGCCGCCGCCGCCACCGCGCCCGGCCGCAGTTTCAACGACGGCCACACCGCCGCGCTACGCGTGCTGGCGCAAGGCATGCTGGACCTGAAACTGTTGAAAGGGTCGCTGGACGGCGTGCTGGAATCCGGCGACTACAGCCGCTTTTACATGCACCGCACCGGCCACTGGCTGGGGCTGGACGTGCATGACGTGGGCGATTACCGCGACCCGGCTCCGGCGCCGGGTGTCGAACGCCCGTGGCGCACGCTTGCGCGCGGCATGATGCTGACGATCGAACCCGGCATCTATGTACGCCCGGCTGATGACGTGCCCGAGTGCTACTGGAACATCGGCATCCGCACCGAAGACGATGCGCTGGTCACTGATGAAGGCTGCGAACTGATCACGCGCGGTGTGCCCGTGCATGCCAGCGAGATCGAAGCGCTGATGCGCGAATAGGGTCGGCGGGCCTAGAGCACCAGGCCGTCCAGCCAGCCCATCGCCACCCACACATACACGACCACCATCGCGATGGCGAACATCGACACCACGGACCCGACCAGGCACGCCAGAATGGCGACCAGCACCGGCCCCCATCCCGTGGACGTCGGCCGGCCGAGTTCGGGGTTGTAGAGGCGGTCGAATTTCTCGTCGGACATCAGCGAGAAGACCGCGCTTTCGATAAAGCCGTCCACCATGGGAATGAACAGCAGGAAAAAGGCGGGGTTGTCGTACCAGACGGGGTAAAACCGGAACGCGCAGAACAGGCTGACGGCGGCAAGCGCCGTGACCAGCCATGCGTGGCGGCGGCCCAGATACCACCAATGCGCGCCCATCCAGCCCAGCAGACAGGCCAATAAGCCCACGGCAACCTTGCCGCGCGGGCGGCGAGCGGATACGGCGGACAGCGAAGGGGAAGCCTGAACCTGCGTCATATCAATCAACCGGGAAGGTGGGCCGCGCGACCCGCCGCGCTGGCTGTCCGGGATTGTAGTGGACGGTTAAAATCCCGCCATGACTGCATCCGCCTTCGACATTGCGATTCTTGGCGCCGGCCCTGTCGGCCGTGTACTGGCCCTG
>CAJYKY010000413.1 GCA_913775005.1 uncultured Achromobacter sp. | reverse complement strand
TTGCAGCGCCAGCGCATCGAGCTTGCGCAGGTGGCAAGCCATGCCGCGCAACTGGCCGCTGAAAACTCGCAGCTGCGCCGCCTGCTGGGCGTGACCGATACCGTTGCGCAATCGGCGGTGGTGGTTGAAGTGATGTACGAACCCACCAACGCGTTCACGCAGCGGCTGGTGTTCAACAAGGGCAGCAAGGCCGGTCTTGCGCCGGGCATGCCCGTTATCGATGAAGGCGGCGTGGTCGGCCAGATCGTCCGCGTGACGCCGATGACGGCCGAGGCCGCGCTCGTCACCGATGAACAAGTGTCCATCCCGGTGCAATTGCTGCGCAACGGATTGCGGTTGATTGCGTTCGGCGGCAACTCGCCCGGCAAGATGGAGGTGCGTTACCTGGCCGCCAATGCCGACATCAAGGAAGGCGATACTATCGTTACCAGCGGCGTCGGCGGTTTGTTCCCTGCCGGCCTGCCCGTGGCCAAAGTGACCTCGGTCGAACGCGACACCGCTTCCGGTTTCGCCCGCGCCGTGTGTGAACCGCTGGCCCATCCCGAACGCTATCGCCACTTCCTGGTGCTTCAGGTGGATGTGGCGCGCGCCGAGTCCAACCGTCAGGAGGTCGATTCCGGTGGATCGGACTAATCAATCGCAACCCAGGCGCCGCCTGGGTACGCCCAGCAATGTGCACCCGGACCGCTTGTCCGGCCCCGCGCATGGTGTTTTCGTGTGGGGCACGGTGCTGCTGGCGTGGCTGGTGTCGCTGTTGCCGTGGCGCTTGTGGCAGGGCGCGCCCGACATCCTGCTGCTGATCATCGCCTTCTGGTGCGTGCACGAGCCGCGCCGCATTGGCCTGTTCACGGCGTTCTTCTTCGGCTTGCTGTTAGACGTGCACGACGCCGGCCTGCTCGGCGAGCACGCCTTGTCCTACACGCTGGTCGCCTATGGCGCCGTGGTGCTGCATCGCCGGTTGCAACGGTTCGACCTCTGGAGCCAGGCCATGCACATGCTGCCTGTCTTCTTCGTCGCCCGCTTCCTGACTCAGATCATCCACGCCTGGCTCGCCGGCAAATGGCCGGGTTGGGACTGGACCATCAGCGTGGCCATCACCGCCGCGTTGTGGCCGCTGGCGGGTTGGGTGTTGCACCTGCCGCAGCGCGGTGCCGACGACGCCGAATCTTCCTCCGCCTGATGGCGGCGTCGCGTCATGTTTGAATTCAAGAAAACCGGTCAGCAGCAAAAGAGTCGCTTCCGCCTGCGCGCCTGGGTGGGTGGCGCGTTTGCGCTCTTGTGCTTTGGCGTGCTGGTGGGCCGGTTCTGGTATTTGCAGGTAGACCGCTACGAAGGCCTGTCCGAACGCGCCGACCGCAACCGCATTGCCGTCGTGCCGATTCCGCCGCGCCGTGGCGAGATCCTGGACCGCAACGGCGAAGTGCTGGCGCGCAATTACCGCACCTACACGCTGGAAGTCGTGCCCGCGCATGCCGGCAACATGACCGAACTCTTCGAACGGCTGACCGAGGTGGTCTACATCAGCCCGTCCGACCAGCGCCGCTTCAAGCGCCGCGCGGCCGAGTCCAGCCGCTACGCCAGCCTGCAACTGCGCAACAACCTGAATGAAACCGAAGCCGCGTGGTTCGCCGCGCATGCCTTCCAGTTTCCGGGCGTGGAACTGCGCGCGCGCTGGGTGCGCGAATATCCGCAAGGCGTGTCCGCTGCCCACGTCGTGGGCTACATCGGCCGCATCGCCGAGGGCGACAACGAAGAACTGGAACGCACGGGCCAACTGGGCAATTACCGGGGCACGGACGTCATCGGCAAGAAGGGCATCGAGAAAACCTGGGAAGAGCAGCTGCACGGCCGCACGGGCCTGGAAGAAGTCGAGGTCACGGCGGGCGGCCGCCCGATGCGCACACTGCGCCGCATCGACCCGGTGCCGGGCTCCGACATCATGTTGTCCATCGACCTGGGCTTGCAGAAGGTGGCCGAAGAGGCGTTCGAAGGGCAGCGCGGCGCGCTGGTCGCCATTGACCCGGACACCGGCGAAGTGCTGGCGTTTGTGTCGCAGCCATCGTTCGACCCGAATCTGTTCGTGGATGGTATCGACGTCGATAACTGGCGCATGCTGAATGAATCGCCCGACCATCCGCTGATCAACCGCCCGCTTTACGGCACATACCCCATCGGCTCGACCTACAAGCCCTTCGTGGGCCTGGCCGCGCTGGAATTGGGTAAGCGCCGCGCGACAGACCGTATCTCTGACCCCGGGTATTACGAATTCGGCGGGCAGAAATTCCGCAACGCGGGTGGTGCGGCCTACGGCATGACCGACATGCACAAGGCCATCGTCGTATCGTCCGACACCTATTTCTATTCGCTCGGCCCCGAGATCGGCGTGAATGCGCTGCACGATTTCACCAAGCAGTTCGGCTTTGGCCAGATCACGGGCATCGACCTGGAAGGCGAGAAGCGCGGCGTGCTGCCGTCCACCGACTGGAAGCGGTCTGCCTATAAAGACAAGGATCGCCAGCGCTGGTATGCCGGCGAAACGATTTCCGTGGCGGTGGGTCAGGGCTACAACGCGTTCACGCTGCTGCAATTGGCGCAAGGCACCTCTACGCTGGCGAACAACGGCTTGTATCGCCGTCCGCATCTGGTTCACGCCGTGCGCGACCCGCGCAGCGGCGTGGCCAAACCCACCGAGTCCGCGCCTGACTACCGCATTCCGCTCAAGCAGGCCAACCTGGATGTCATCAAGAACGCGATGGCCGATGTGGTGCGCGCCGGCACGGCGCGGCGCGCTTTTGCCAACGCGCCTTACCAGGCGGCAGGCAAGACCGGCACCGCCCAGGTGTTCAGCCTGCGCGGCGGCCATTACCGCGCCAGCGCCATCGACGAACGCCTGCGCGACCACGCGCTGTTCATGGGCTTTGCGCCGCTTGAGCACCCACGCATCGCCGTGTCGCTGATTGTCGAAAACGCCGGCTGGGGCGCCAGCGTGGCGGCGCCCGTCGCGCGCAAGGTGTTTGATTACTGGTTGGCCAAAGACCGTCAGGACAAGATCGTGCGGCCCGACCGCAACGACCCGCTGGCGTCGGTCGACACCATTACTACTGACGTGGTGCGCCAACAATGAAGCGTCTTGGCCTGATTCTGCTCCGCGTGTTCACGGCATTCGATTGGCCGCTGCTGGCCATCTTGCTGATGTTTGCCGCGCTGGGCCTGACCGTGATGCATTCGGCCGTGGGGGGCACCGACTGGCGCTTCGCCGAGCAGTCGCGCAACTTCATCATCGCGTTCTTTGCGATGTGGACGATGGCGTTGATTCCGCCCAAGTGGCTGATGAAGCTGGCCTTGCCGTTCTATGTGGTGGGCGTCGTGCTGCTGTTGGGCGTGGAGTTCTTCGGCGAAACCAGCAAGGGCGCCACGCGTTGGCTGAACCTGGGCGTGACACGCATCCAGCCTTCGGAAATGATGAAGATTGCCGTGCCGATGATGTTGGCCTGGTACTTCCAGCGGCACGAGGGCGCGGTGCGTATCCGCGACTTCCTGGCGGCGGCTGCAATGCTGGCTGCGCCGTTTGGCCTGATCGTGTTGCAGCCCGATCTGGGCACGGCGTTGCTGGTGTTCGGCGCCGGCTTCTTCGTGATTTACTTTGCGGGCCTGTCGTTCAAGCTGCTGGTGCCGGTGATGCTGGCCGGCATCATCGGCATCGGCACGCTGGTCTATTACGAAGACCAGCTGTGCGAGCCCGATGTGAACTGGGTCGTGCTGCACGATTATCAAAAGCACCGCGTCTGCACGCTGCTGAACCCCAGCTCCGATCCGTTGGGCAAGGGCTTTCACACCATTCAGTCCATGATCGCAGTGGGGTCGGGCGGCGTGTACGGCAAGGGTTACATGAAGGGCACGCAGACGCACCTGGACTTCATCCCTGAACGCACCACCGACTTCATCTTTGCCGTGTACGCCGAGGAATTCGGCCTGTACGGCGGCATCGCCATCCTGGTGCTGTACGGCTTGATGATGGCGCGCGGGCTGACGATCGCATCGCGCGCAGCATCACAATTCGGGCGGCTGCTATCCGGCGCGCTGACGATGATGCTGTTCATCTACGTGTTCGTGAACGTGGGCATGGTGACCGGCATTCTGCCCGTGGTGGGCGTGCCGTTGCCTTTCATGAGTTACGGGGGGACGGCGCTGTTCACGATGGGCATCGCGTTCGGCATCATGATGAGCATCAGCCGGCACCGCTCAGTGAAGACCTGATGGGGGCGGGCGGCAGGCCAGCGTAGGCCCCGCCTTCAGCCCGGCCCCAAGCCGGCGTCAGCCCGGCAATGCCTGCGGCACGCCCAGGTCCAGCGCCAGCTTCGTCAGCCCATCCCAGATGCGGCTATCAAACTCAATCGAATCGGGATTTGCCGCGCGGTTGCGGGCTTCGTACTCGCCCGGATACTGCACCGACTCCACGCCCGGCTGCGGCTTGCAGGCGTGCAGGTAGTCGATGAACGCACCCACCTCCATCGACCGCCAGTCCGTGTTGAAGTCCACCTGCGGATCCAGCAGCAGCGCAAACATATTGTTCGTCGCCACGCCGATGCGCGGATGTTCCGGCTGGATCGTGCCGCCGCCGGACAACACGCCCGCCAGCAGTTCGGCTACCAGACCCAACGCGTAGCCCTTGTGGCCGCCAAACGGCAGCAGCGCGCCGGGCGGGTTGGAGAACAGCGCGTTCGGATCCGTCGTCGGATTACCTTCGGCATCGATCAGCGAACCGGCCGGCGCCGGTTCGCCCTTGGCGGCCAGCACGCGCGCCTTGTTCACGGCGATGGAACTCGTCGCCATGTCCACGATGAACGGCGGCCGCCCGCCAGGCAGCGGGCCGGCAAAGCAGAGCGGGTTCGTGGTCAGGCACGCCTGCGCGCCGCCAAACGGCGCGACGGTGGGCGAACGATTGATGACGTTGGTGAAGGCCAAGAGGATCAAGCCCTTGGCCGCCACCATTTCCCCGAAATGGCCCATGCGGCCCAGGTGATGGCTGTGGCGCAAGGTCAGGATGCACTGGCCATGTTCCTGCGTGCGCTCGATGGCTTTTTCGATGACGACCTTGCCCACGTACTGCCCCAGTCCGTGGTGGCCGTCATAGGCCAGCATGGCGCCGCGGTCGTTGACGAGTTCGGGGCGGCCGTCGGGCTTTGCCAGCCCTTCGGACAGCACGCGCCGATAGTTGGTCAGGATCGACAGGCCATGGCTGGTGTAGCCGACCCGGTCCGACTCGACCAGGTGTTCGGCCACATCGCGCGCGATGTCCTCCGGCACGCCTTGTGCCATCAGCACCAGGCGGCCATATTCATTGGCTTGGGCTAAAGAGAGTTTCATGATGCGTTCTCCTTACAGCCAGCCGAGCCAGCGCCAGTAGGTCATGCCCATCAGCAGCATCAGCAGGTAGCCCACGATGGTGACGATGATGCCGACCTTGGCGAACTGCTTGGCGTTAAAGGTTTCCGTACCCAGGCACACCATGTTCTGCGGCGCGTTGATCGGCAGGATGAAGCCGTAGCTCACCACAAAGCCCAGCAGCATCGTCATGCCCAGGCGGCTGAAGTCGCCCGGCAGCGTGGCCAGCACCGAAATCAGGATGGGCAGCATGGCCGACGTCAACGCGGTGGCGCTGGCGAAACCCAGGTGGATGACGATCAGGAACGCGGCCAGGATGGCGAAGATGGCCAGCGGACCCAGGTGATCCAGCCCGGTATGCGCCACCACTTGGTTACCGAGCCATTGGCCGGCTTGCGTCGTCAGCAGGGCGGTGCCCAGGCTGATACCCACACCGAACACGATCACGGTGCCCCATGGGATACGCGATTGCACGTCTTTCCACGTCATCACGCCAAAGCGCGGCAGCATCAACAGCACGAGGCCGAAGTAGGTGGTCGAGGTGGTGTCGAACTTGTGCAGCTTGCCTTCGGTCGACCAGAACAGCAGCAGCATGACCGACACGGCCATCAGGCGCTTCTGCGCACCCGTCATCGGGCCCAGTTCAAGCAGCGATTTTTCAACGGCTTCCTTGCCCCCGGCGATGCTGTCGCTTTCCGGCGGCAGCAGCTTCAGGACGATGATGATCAGCACCGCCGACATGATCAGCGACCACGGTGCGCCGGCGATCAGCCAGTCCGACCACGCCACGCGTTCGCCCAGCATCTTTTCCATGAAGCCGACGGTCAGCAGGTTCTGCGCGGCAGCGGTCTGGATGCCCACGTTCCAGATGCTGGTGGCCTGCGCCACGATGATCATGATGCCGGCGGCAATGTTCGAGCGCTTGTCCACGCCGAACGCGGCGATGACGCCCATCATGATCGGCACCACGGCGGCGCTGCGCGCGGTGGCGCTGGGCACGACCAGGCTCAGCACGATCGTGACCGCGATACATCCGATCAGGATGCGACGCGTGCTGGTGCCGACCTTGGACAGCGTGACCAATGCGATGCGCCGGTCCAGCCCGGTGAAGGTCATGGCGGCGGCAATGAACAAGGCGCCGGTGACAAGCGCCAGCGCCGAGTTGGCAAAGCCCGTCAGCGCCATGCTGATGGCAGCCGACGTGCCGTAGAGCACGTTAGGGTCTTTGATTGTCGGAGCCGTGCCCAGCAGGAAAGCCATCAGCGTCGTGATCATGATCGCGCTGGCTTCGTAAGACACGGCTTCGGTAATCCAGACCACCACCGCGAAGGCCAGAATCGCCAACATCCGGTGTCCGGCTACCGGCAGGTCGGCGGGCAGGGGCATCATCAACACCCCGATCATCACCACGATGCCGGCAACAAGGCCGATTGGAATTTTTGCTTTCTTGGGGGCCTGCTGCGAGGCAGGGACAGCGGCTGGCGCGGTCATATCCATCTCCGGTTGAGGTCAAACTGACGACACACTCCCCGCGAGCACGGGTTTATCTAATTCGATGTGTCGACGCTACAGGACGATCGTGACGGCATTGAGGAAAACCCGCATTGATGTGGATCAAGGCAATGGAAATTTGGGCTTGAGCAAAGCCACACGGGGCATTATGCTCGTCCGCCCGCGAAGCTCGCAACTTCGGACTGTTGCATGAACGCACACAAATAGTGCGCGGCTCGGGCAAAAACGCCGGCTAGGCCGGCGATTAATTCGTTCGTGTTATGGCGCAAATGGGAGTTAACCCAGAGCGTTAACCCAACGCCAGGCGCAACTGCTCATCCAGGTGCAGCGTGGGCGCCACCCGCCAGCCGCTTTGCGCATAACGCAGCCAGCGGCCCAGCACCAAGTGCGTCAGCAAGCTGGCGTGCGCGGCCACATTCGCGTTGGCGGGCAGGCCGCCATCGGTGATGGCGATGCGCAGCGATTGCTTGAGCGACGTTTCGATCCGGTCGTTGATGTGATTGATGCGCTCTTGCAGCCGGTTGTCTTCGGTGACCAGCGCGTCGCCGGTCAGCACCCGCGTCATGCCTTTGTTGCGCTCGGAAAACGTCAGCAGCATGGCCACCGTTTTATGCGCCTGAGGCACGCCGTAGGGTTCCGCGGCGGCGATCTGGTTGACCAGCGTGAAGATGCTGGTCTCGATGAATTCAATCAGCCCTTCGAACATCTGCGCCTTGCTGGCGAAGTGCCGGTAGAGCGCTGCCTCAGATACCTCCAGACGCGCAGCCAACGCCGCCGTGGTGATGCGGGCGGCGTGCGGCTGCTCCAGCATCTCGGCCAGGGTTTGCAGAATCTGGGTCTTGCGCTCGCCGGGTTTGCTCGCCATGGAAGGAACTGCTCTCGCGCAGGCTTGACGGTGGAGGGGGAGGGAGGAGCGCGCCGTTATCCCCGCAGGGGGCGTCGGCGTAACAACAAATCACTGACGGAGTTTACCCGCAAGTCGACGTAGGCCGGTCGATGGGATCGACCGCGAGAAAAGGGCGTGCCGGGGTGATAGACATGGACCGTCTTCACGCCCACCCGGCGCGCGCCGCGCAGGTTCGCCAGTGTGTCTTCGACCAGCACGGCCCGGTGCGCCGGCACGCCTTCGCGCGCCAGCACATAGCGCAACAGCGCGGGCGACGGCTTGGGCCGGAACTCGCCGTGCAGGCGCATGTGTTCAATGGCCCACAGGCTGTCGAACTGACGCAGGATGCCAAGGCGCGCCAGTACCGACCGCGCGTATTGCAGCGGCGCGTTGGTCAGCAGCACTTTGCGGCCGGGCAGTTGCCGCAGCTTGTAGGCCAGCGCCTTTTCGGCGCGCACCAGCGGGTTGACGTCGAAGTCGTGGCTGCGGTGCAGGAAGTCATGCGGGTTCACGCCGTGGTGACGCACCATGCCGATCATCGTTGCGCCGTACCGCTTCCAGTACAGGCGGCGAAGGTCGTTGGCGGTGTCTACGTCTACGTTGAGCGCCTCGGCCACCGCCATCGTCATGCCGTGGTCAATCTTCGGAAAGATGGCGTGCGAGGTGTCGTGCAGCGTGTTGTCCAAGTCAAACAGCCACAGGCGCTCGGACGCGCCCGTGGCTGTGCGGCGCGAGCGGCGCACACGCACCGCCGGCCGTAACAAGAGACGCTGGGCTCGCATCAATGCGAGCTGATCATCGTGCCTACGCCTTGATCGGTCAGGATTTCCAGCAGCAGGCAGTGCGGCACGCGGCCGTCGACGATGTGCACGGAGTTCACGCCGTTCTTGGCGGCATCCAGCGCCGACGAGATCTTGGGCAGCATGCCGCCCGAGATGGTGCCGTCGGCGAAGAGTTCGTCGATGGTCTGGGCCGACAGGCTGCGCAGCAGTTTGCCGGCCTTGTCCAGCACGCCCGGGGTGTTGGTCAGCATCAGCAGCTTTTCGGCGCCCAGCACTTCGGCCATCTTGCCGGCGACGACGTCGGCGTTGATGTTGTAGGCGGTGCCGTCTTCGCCATAGCCGATGGGCGAGATCACGGGAATGAACTGGTCGTCTTGCAGAGCCTTGACCACCGCCGGTTCAACCAGCGTGATGTCGCCCACGAAGCCGATGTCGATCGGTTCGGCGGGGTTGTCCTTGTTGGCCATCAGCTTTTTCTGAGCCTGGATAAGGCCACCGTCCTTGCCCGTCAAGCCCACGGCCTTGCCGCCGACTTCGTTGATCATCATGACGATGTCTTGCTGGACCTGGCCGCCCAGCACCCATTCCACCACTTCCATGGTTTCGGCATCGGTGACACGCATGCCCTGGATGAAGGTGCCTTGCTTGCCGATGCGGCGCAGCGCGTAGTCGATCTGCGGACCGCCGCCGTGCACCACGACCGGGTTCAGACCCACCAGCTTGAGCAGCACGACGTCGTGCGCGAAGCTGCGCTGCAAGCGCTCTTCCGTCATGGCGTTGCCGCCGTACTTGACCACGATGGTTTTGCCGTGGAATCGTCGGATATAAGGCAGCGCTTCAGAAAGCACAGCGGCTTTGACAGCGGGGGACGAAACGGCAGCAGGGTCGGGGGTGTCGGTCATGGCAGCTAAGTCGGCAATATACGTATGAATGGTTAGAAAAAATGCCTGCACAAAAACGCGTGGGATACGCGGTAGCGCAAGCATACGACGGATTGTAGTACCACGCGTTTCATATGCCTAAAACCTATGTTCATATGCCCGACAAATAACCGGCATTCAGGTAAATTGAGGGCGCTTTACGCTCCGGAGCGCCCCGCAAAAGGGGGCTAATCCGGGGGCGAATCTGCACCGGCCGGGCATCAGCCCCCGATTTTCATCCTATAAAAGAGGCAACACATGCGCTTGAATTTCGTCCGCACCGCCCTGGCGGCGTCGGCCTTCCTGGTGGCGGCCCATGCCGCTCATGCTGAAAAAGTCGTGGTGGGCGCAACCCAAGTGCCGCACGCCGAGATCCTGGAAGTGGTGAAGCCGCAGCTGGCCAAGCAGGGCGTCGAGCTGGACATCAAGGTGTTCAGCGACTATGTGCAACCGAACCTGCAACTGGTCGACAAGCAGCTGGACGCCAACTTCTTCCAGCACAAGCCGTATCTGGACAGCTTCAACAAAGACCGCAAGGCCACGCTGGTGCCGGTGGCGCTGGTGCACGTTGAACCCTTCGGCGGTTATTCCAAGAAGATCAAAAGCCTGTCTGAACTGAAGGATGGCGCCACCGTCGCCCTGCCCAACGACCCGTCCAACGGCGGCCGTGCGTTGGTGCTGCTGCAAAAGCAGGGCGTGATCAAGCTGAAGGACCCGTCCAACATCCTGGCCACCGCCGCCGATGTGGTCGAGAACCCCAAGAAGCTGAAGTTCCGTGAACTGGAAGCCGCGATGCTGCCGCGTTCGCTCGATGACGTGGACCTTGCGCTGATCAACACCAACTACGCGCTGGAAGCCGGCCTGGTGCCGACCAAGGACGCGCTGTTCATCGAAGGCGCAGATTCCCCGTACGCCAACGTGCTGGTGACCCGCTCTGACAACAAGGATGCGCCCGGCATCAAGAAGCTGGTCGACGCGTTGCACACGCCCGAGGTCAAGAAGTTCATTCAAGACAAGTACAAGGGCGCCGTCGTTCCGGCCTTCTAAGGTGGCGGAGGCAATAAAAAACCGCCCGATGGGCGGTTTTTTTTGGTCTTGGCCGAAGGGCTTTCTAGCCCGCTGCCAGCGCCTTTTCCACGGTGGCGTGGAATTCCGCCACATCGTATTCGCCCAGATAGCGCTTGATGATGTGGCCTTGCTTGTCGATCAGGAAGGCGGTGGGCGTCAGCCGGATGTCGCCGAACGCGCGGGCGATGTCGCCCTTGGTGTCCAGCGCCACCGGGAACGGCAGCTTGCGCTGGTCAGCGAAGTTCAGCACGAAGTTGGGCGGGTCGTAGTTCATGGCGACCGCCACGGCCTCGTATCCCTTGCCCGCGTATTCCTTATAGGCGGCGATGGTTTCCGGCATCTGCTTCACGCAGGTGACGCAGCTGGTTGCCCAGAATTTGACCAGCACGACCTTGCCGCGCAGATCCTGCATCGAGAAGGTTTTGCCTTCCAGCGTGGTGAAGGTGACGTCGGGCGCGGTCTGGGCGGGGCGCCAGACGAACCAGGCGCCAATACCAACCGCCACCAGGACGGCAAGAGCTACGATGGCTTTTTTCATTTGATGGGCATCGCCTCGACGCCACTGCTCGTACCGGCCGCCGCGTTATCGCTGGGTGCTGCGCCGGCGCCGCTTTCAATGGGCGCTTTGGTTTCCGTGGAGTTGTTTCTGGTGCTGCTGTTAGACAGCCGGATGGCTTCTTCGCGGCTGATGGTTTCGAACAGTTTAACCACCTTGGCCACCCCGCCGACATCCGCCGTGGCATTGGCCGCGTAGTCGCCTTCCGCCTGCGTGACTTTGCCCATCAGGTAGACGACGCTATGGTCGGTCGTCAGTGCGATGGTGCCGGACGGGACATATTTGGTGTTGATCAGCGCCGTCTTGACCTTGGACGTGAGCCAGGTGTCGTTCGAGCGCGTGCCGAAGGACGCAATCGGGCCCACGTTCAACTGGTTGATGACCTGTTTGACGTTTTCAATGCCCTGCGCGATGGCGGTGGCTTGGGACTTGGCTTCCTCGGTGGGAACGTCGCCCGTCAGCAGCAGGTGGCCGCCGTAGGCCATGGCGTTGACGCGGGCGGTGTCGCCCAGCTTCTGGGAAATCTGGCTTTGCGCCTTGAAGGCCATGTTCTGGTCTTCAAGCTGGATACCGGAGGTGCGGCGGTCGGTGACGACAACCGCCGTGGTGGCGGCCGCGCCGCCCACGATCAGCGGCGCGCAGGCCGACAGCGACAGTGCCGCCGTGGATAGCGCCGCGGCGAGCATCAGCGGGCGGACTGCGGTTCTGACGTCAGAAATCATTCGGTGTCTCCAAGCAGAAGAGCGTCGATGCCATCGCACAGTGCGTGCAGCAGCAGAATATGGACTTCCTGGATCCGCATGGTGCGATCGCTGGGAACACAAAGATGGACGTCCATCGGCGTAATGAGTTCCCCCATGACGCCGCCGCCCTTGCCGGTCAGGGCCAGCACGTGCATCTCGCGTGCGCTGGCGGCTTCCATCGCGCGGACCACGTTGGGGGAGTTGCCGCTGGTGGAAATGGCTACCAGCACGTCGCCCGCCTGGCCGAAGGCGTTGACCTGACGCTCGTAGATTTCGTCAAAGCCGTAGTCGTTGCCGACGGCGGTGAGGATCGAGGTATCGGTGTTCAGCGCGATGCCCGCAAGGGGCAGGCGTTCGCGTTCGAAGCGGCCTACCAGTTCGGCGATGAAATGCTGCGCATCGGCCGCCGAGCCGCCGTTGCCGCAAGCCAGAATCTTGCCGTTGTTTGCCAGGGAGCCGAACAGCACGTCCACCGCCACTGCCAGCGGTTCGGCAAGAACGTTCATGCTTTGTTCGCACGCAGCCATGGCATCGCGAAAGTGCGACGTCATTCGAGAGGTCATATCCATGGGCGCGATTATCTCACGGGGCCGTGCCGCTGTTCTGTCCAGGCGTAACGACTGTGCGGGAGGTCGTTACGCGAAGGGTAAGGCGACGGCCGAGGCGTCGTGGGAGGTCGAAGGTCATGGCAGCTCGAATGCGTTCCGCAGCCACGCCGCCCGGCCGCCGTCGAACACGACCGCGTCAAAGCGGGCGGCGGGCGCAGCGCCTGCCCAATAGCGCCGGGCCAGCTCGGGCAGCCATTGCCCCGCGGCGCGTGCCAGCCGCGCCTGCTTTTCTTGGCTGATGCTGGCCGCCGCCCCGCCGAAACGCGTGCCGGCGCGAGCGCGGACTTCGATGAAGACGAGCGTATCGCCGTCGCGCATGACGAGGTCAATTTCGCCCAGCCGCGTATGCAGGTTGCGGGCAAGCAGCACCAGGCCTTGCGATTCAAGCAGACGCAACGCCGCGGCTTCATGACGGTCACCGCGCTGCTGCATCGGTGAACGATGGGGGGGCATTCCGTCTCCCTTCGCGGGCGCCGTGCGCGGCCGGACGCGCCGCCGCCGTTTCTCGGCGCGGCGGCGCGCAATCAGCGCCAGCTCGCAGGCCAGGCGCAACGCTTCATCCGTCATAGGCAGCTCCGGGACACCCGTGCACGGCTCGGCAAGGCCGCAGGCATTGGCGGCTACACTGACATGGTTTTCCGAGTCTGTAGGCTGCAATGAATCAAAATGTCTCACCTCCGCCCGCCGGTGATGCCTGGAGCCGCGTTGCCGAACGCGTTGCCGGTCAGCATTGGCCCGCATCGACCCTGTACGTAGTCGCCACGCCGATCGGCAATCTGGGCGACCTGGGGCTGCGAGCCTGGCATGCGCTGCAAGGCGCGGACGTGATCGCGGCCGAAGACACGCGCGCCAGCCGCACCTTGCTGGATGCCTGGGGCATCGGCACGCCGCTGATGGCGGCGCACCGTCACAACGAGGCAACCGCCGCCCAAGCCATCTGTGAACGCCTGGCCCAGGGCCAGCGCGTCGCCTTGGTGTCGGACGCGGGCGCGCCCGCCGTCAGCGACCCGGGCGCCCGCGTGGTGCGCGCGGTGCGCGACGCCGGCTTTGCCGTAGTGCCGGTGCCGGGTCCCAGCGCCGTGATCACCGCCCTGATGGGCAGCGGCGTCACCACCGATGAAAACCCCGCCTTTGCATTCGCCGGCTTCCCGCCGTCCAAGGCGGTGGCCCGTCAGCGCTGGCTGCGGTCGTGGTGCGCGTTGCCGGCGCCCGTGGTGATGTTTGAATCGCCGCACCGGCTGGCCGCGACACTGGCCGACCTGCTGGAAGTCTGCGGCCCTGATCGCCTGCTGACCGTCGCGCGCGAACTCACCAAACGCTTCGAGGAAATCGCCACGATTCCGATGGGCGAAGCCGCTGCATGGCTGGCCGCCGACTCGCATCGCGAACAGGGCGAATTCGTGCTGATTGCGCACGCCCGCGTCGAACAGGAAGTTGACGAAGACGCCGACCCGCGCACCGACGTGCTGCTGGACGCGCTGCTGGAATCGATGTCCGTGCGCGACGCCGCGCGCGTTGCTGCCAAGGTGACGGGCCAGGCGCGCGACGTCTTGTACAACCGCGCGCTCGCCCGCAAGAAGGCGTCGGAGTAAGGCATGGCATACACCACCATCGTGTCGAACCGGCCGGCTGACCCGGACGAGCGGCTGACTTACTGCGACATGCCCACGCCGTTGGGCGAGTTGCGCCTTGTCGCCAGCCCGAAAGGTCTGCGCGGCGCCTGGTTTACCGATCAAGACTTGCTGCCGTCGGCCGACGCCTGGACGCTGTCGGCCGCCGACCCGCTGCTGGTGCAGGCGCGCCGCGAGCTGGAAGAATGGTTCGCGGGCGAACGCCGTCATTTCGATGTGGCGCTGGACCCCATCGGCACCACGTTTCAGCACAAGGTCTGGCACGCCCTGTGCGATCTGGATTTCGGCAAGCTGGCCAGCTACGGCGAGCTTGCGCGCACCGTCGGAAGCCCCAAGGGCGCTCAGGCGGTGGGCGGCGCGGTGGGACGTAATCCGATCATCATCATCATCCCGTGCCACCGTGTGATCGGCGCCGATACGGCCTTGACGGGGTTTGGCGGCGGCTTGCCGCGCAAGCAGGCGCTCTTGGCGCACGAAGGCAACCGCTATCTAAGCCGCAACGCTCGCGCGCGACGCGTTTGCGACGGCCAGACTGAACTGCCCTGGTAGTTGGGAAGGCGGCCTGTTCGCTGACCGCTTTTCGGTTTCCGCTTACTGCGAAGCGATGCTCGGCAAAATCCCGATGCGGTCCGACACCAGCGGCACGGCGTTCAGCGCGCTTTGGCGGTCAGGATAAGGGCCGATCTTGACCCGGTACAGGTTGTTGCTTTGCTCGACCTGGGCGGGCGGCGCGCCCGCCGTGCTCAGCTGCGAGTTGATGCGCGCGACGAGCGATTGCGCATTGGCCGGCTGGCTGAACGCGCCCACTTGCAGATACACGCTGCCGATGCCGCTGGCCGGTGCTTGGCGAACCGGCGCGGAGCCGGGAGCCGGGGTGGACTCGGGCAACGGTTCGGCCGTCAACGCCACCGGCATCGAAGCCACCGGCGCCATCACGGGCAAGGATCCGGTCGCTGAAGCGGGTTCAGGTGTGGGCGCTGCCGGCGCGCCTTGCGAGGCCAGCCTGCGGATTTCTTCCTGCGGAATGCTTTCCACCACGACCTGGCCGCTGCCCGGCCCGATGATGCCCAGCTTGTACGCGGCCACGTAAGACAGATCCATGATCCGGTCGCTATGGAACGGCCCGCGGTCATTGACGCGCACGACGATGGTCTTGCCGTTGACCAGGCTGGTCACGCGCGCATAGCTCGGAATCGGCAAGGTCGTATGCGCCGCCGTCATCGCGTACATGTCGTAGGACTCGCCGATGGACGTGGAATTGCCATGGAATTTCTTGCCGTACCAGGACGCGATGCCGCGTTGCTTATACGGTTGACCGCTGGTGTCCGGCACATAGCGCTGGCCGAACACCACGTAGGGCCGGTTGGCGCCGCTGGCGTAGGGTTCGATGCGCGGCACGGCATCGGGCACCTGGTCCAGGTTCGACGGCGGGTTGGCGTCGGGGCCGTCGTCTTTGTAGTACCCGCCGCCCTTCTTGCGACCCCCGGTAGAAGAGCAACCGGCCACGGCAATGGCCAGCAGCAACATCAGGATGAGGTGGAGCGGACGGGACAGGGTCATGCGGATTCGACGGGCAGTTGGTTACGGTGGCGCACCAGCAAAGGGTCATGATCGGCAAACCGCAAGGCCAGCTGTTCCACCACATACACCGAGCGGTGCTGGCCGCCCGTGCAGCCGATGGCCACGGTGAGGTAATTGCGGGTGTCTTGCGTGTACATCGGCAGCCAGCGGTTCAGGAAGCCGGCGATGTCGTCGATCATCTGGCCCACCTGCTCATAGCCTGCGAGCCATGTCGCGACGGGTTCATCGCGGCCGGTCAGCGGGCGCAGGTTGCGGTCATAGTGCGGATTGGGCAGGCAGCGCACGTCGAACACCAGATCGGCGTCGCCGGGCACGCCGCGCTTGTAGGCGAAGGATTCGAAGGTCAGCACGAGCGGCGCGCGGTCGGCCTGGATCAGGTCGCGGATCCAGGCGCGCAGCTGGCCGGGCGTCAGGTCCGAGGTGTCGATCACGTGTTCCTGTTCGCGCAGCGGCGCCAGCAGTTCCCGTTCAAGCGCGATGCAGTCCGTCAGGGACGGCGCGGCGCCGCCGTGTTGCAGGCGGTCGGTCAGGGGATGACGGCGGCGCGATTCCGAATACCGCTGCACCAGCGTGGCGGTGCTGGCATCCAGGAAGACGACACGCAGGCTGGTGCCCATTGCGCGCAAGGCGGTGACGACATCGGGCAGTTCGGCCAGTTCACCGGGCGAGCGCACGTCGATGGCGACGGCAACGCGTTCCATGCCGTCATCGCGGGCGTTGGCGATGAACTCGGTCAGGAAGCGGACCGGCAGGTTGTCGACGCAGGTGTAGCTGGCGTCCTCAAGCATGCGCAGGGCAACGGATTTGCCTGAACCTGAGATGCCGGTGACAAGGACGACTTTCAACATGGACATGATTGTGGCACGCTTTTCCAGGACGATGCCGGCGGGATGACATCTGATATGGCCGTAAACTCGGAATCTGCGCCTGTACCCCGTTTCGTCCCTTGGCGTAAGCTTGCGGGTCGGAGACTTGTTCGATTCACTTACGCGCCCCGCCGCCATGCGATTCGGGGGATAGGAATTCGACGTAGATGTTAGCCCTCATTTCCTTTCGTAGTGTTTCACTGGCGCGGTTTGGGGTGATTTTCCACGTGTTCGCCACGGTCATTGTTGCGTTTCTGACAAGCACCGCT
>CAJYKY010000412.1 GCA_913775005.1 uncultured Achromobacter sp. | reverse complement strand
CGATTTTCGCAACTGGCCCGGCGACGTCACGCCCGACCGCTGGCTGTTCTCCGTAAAGGGAACCCCGCTGGCGCCGGACCGTCCGGCCATTCTGCTCGGCAAGCCGGGCGAGGAACCGGGCTACAGCGGGGCGGTCACGATCGATGGCCGCTACATTGTGGATCTGCTCAACGCCGTGGCATCGCGGGGCGATTACCGGCTGGAGTTGATCGTCGGCAAGGGCGCGCCGATCCGCAGTGATTCCTGGAGTTCATCAAGCGTGCCGGTCACGCCGGTCTACGACGAAATCACGCGCAATAACGGACGCGTGGCGCTCACCATCAACGTGCTGGCGCCAGTGGAATCCGGCATGCACGCGTGGCGGCAACTGCTGCTGAGCTATCTGCCCTTTGCGCTGGTTATCGGCGCGGGGCTTGCGTTTGCCGCGTACCGCTTGCAGGTGAACCGGCTGTCGTTCAAAGAGCAGCTGCGCCGCGCCATGCGCGCCAATGAGTTTCAGGTCTATTACCAGCCCGTGTATGGGCAGCTGACCGGTCAGTGCGAAGGCGCCGAGGCGCTGATGCGCTGGAACCGGCCGGGCGTGGGCTTCGTGCGTCCGGATATCTTCATTGCGGCGGCCGAAGCCGAGGGCATGATCATTCCGCTGACGCAACATCTGTTGCGGCTGATCGAACGCGACTTCCTTACGTGGTCGACCCCGCCTGATTTTCATATCGGCGTGAACATCGCGCCCGAGCACCTGTCCAGCCCCACGCTCGTGTCCGATATCCAGACGTTCCGGGCGAACGTCGCGGCGCGTCAACCGCTGATTGTGCTGGAGATCACCGAGCGCAGCCTGATCGCTGACAACGGCCAGGCGCGGCGCAACATTGATGCATTGCGCGCCGAGGGCGTGCGCGTGGCCATCGATGATTTCGGCACGGGACATTGTTCGTTGTCGTACTTGCAGAAATTCCCGGTGGATTATCTGAAGATCGACAAGGGCTTTGTGCAGGCCATTGAACCCACCGGTGAAGAGGCGCCCGTGCTGGACGTGATCATCACCTTGTCGCACCGGCTGAATCTTGCAGTGGTGGCCGAGGGTGTGGAAACGCAGCACCAGTTTGATTACCTGGTTGCGCGCGGCGTGGCGTTCATTCAGGGTTATCTGTTTGCGCGGCCGATGCCGGCGTCGCAATTCGGGCCGTGGTATGCGGGGCATTCGGCGCCGGGCGGCGCGTCGAAGCGCGAACCGCCTGGCGCGCCGCCGCAGGTTTGATGATCAGCTGGCCGTGGCGGGCGGGGTTGAAGCAGGCGCAGGCGTGGGGGCAGCCGCCGGCGTCGCCGGGACTGCGGCCTTGGCGAAGAACAGGTCGGTGATGGCCTGGCTGTCCATGGGTTCGCCATTGATGGCGCGCGTCAGCAGTTCGGCGCCCAGCAGCTGCACCGAGAACACCATGTCCGGCTGCACGCGCCGGATCTTTTCCAGATGCTTGCTGGTGTTGACCAGCGCGACCGTCTTCGCGCCGCCTTCGGCCGTGGCTTCCTTGGCCGCCAACACGATGAACGCGTTTTCGGCGTCGTCATCGCGCAGCGCCAGCACATAGCGCGCACGCGTCACGCTGGCGCTGCGCAGCACTTCAACACTGGAGGGGTCGCCTTCGATCAGATCGGTCGCGGCGGGGTATTCATGCGGCACGCCAGGAGGCACGATCACCGTCACTTCTTCGCCCCGGCGGCGCAGGCCGTCGTACACGCTAAGCGCCAGCGGCGTGGCGCCCGCAATGATGATGTGATTTTTTCTCATGGCGGTGGAGAACTTGCCTTTAACCAGCCGTTTCAGGTTGCCGCCAATCACCGGACCAGCGATGGCGCTGATGGATGTGGCGAACACGGTAATGCCCAGGATGATAATCGACGCGGTAAAGAGCCTGGCCGTGGTGCTGTGCGGCGTGATGTCGCCATAACCCACCGTGGACATCGACACGATCGAAAAATAAAACGCGGTGCCTGCATCCAGCACTGGCGGATTGAATTCGTTGCCCAGATACAGCGTGCCGAAAATGGCGTAGATCAGCAGCGACACCATGCTGACCAGCGCAAACAGCGACCCGGCGGTGACGCTGGCACGATCGAAGCGGCGCCAGTAGGCAACCAGCGCAATTACCAGCACCAGGGTGTAGATGCCCAGGCCGGCGCGCCCGATGTCGCCCAGGATGGCGAAGGTGCCGATACCTATCAGCAGCACTAGTGAAAACGCCCAGGCGATGCGCGCCTTCAGAATCAGGCCGATGGCAATGATCTGCAAGCCCACGCCCAGCACCAGGCGCGGGATCTCCAGCAGGCCCACCACGCGCATGACCTCGTGCCAGTTGTCCAGCGCCAGCCAGAACGTGTATTCGCGAGCGCGCACTTCGCGCAGCACGGGGTGCATGAATGCGTAGCCGTCCAGCGCGACCAGGATTGCCAGACACCAGTTGGGCGGAAACAGCGAGGCCACTTTGCGCAGGCGCTGCTTCAACGAGACGGAGGGGGTGGGCATGTGGGGGGCGTGTCCTTTTGTCCGTATTTTAGGACGATACACGAGGCGCTCTGCTATGCCTAAAAGGTATAGAAGGCTATCAACAAAGAATTACTGGAATCGCGCGGCTAGTCCTAAACTTCCTTCATCACGCGGCTATCCAAACGGAACACCGCTGATACGGGCGGTAAGCCAACCCGCATTGCGGGTTGGCCTCATCTTCCGGGCGTTGATCACGTTGCAGCTTTTGTGGGGACTAGAGACCCTGCAAAGGTTCACGGTCGGACCGTGCGTGAGCAGTATGAGGCACGAATGTTGGAATCGCGTGATCCAGGTAGAAGGCATCAGTGCCGGCTGATGACTCCGGGTTCACGTGTTGTTTTAGCGCGGCGTCTTACCTCTCGGGGGCAGCGCCGCGTTTTTTTCGCCTGTACGGTATCGGATGCGCCCTAATCCGGTCTTGATCCGAACTCAACCGCCCGCGCCGGCATCGGCCGTTTCGCGGCGCCAGTCTTCCAGCCCGTCCAGCCGGCTGTCTTCCCCTGAAACCCGGTAGTCCAGATCCAGCGCAATGTCGGCGGCGAACATATAGCCCCAGCCATGCACGGCGCGGATCGGCAGCGTCATCTGACTGGCGGCGGCTTTGCGGCGCAGGCGGCTGATCATCACGTCGACGAAACGACGGCGAGTGATGCCGTTATCGGTGTCGTCCGCGCCATCCGCGTAGAACGCGTCGCGGCTGACTTTTCGATCCGGCGCGGTGACCAGGCGGGTCAGGAAATCCCGCTCGCCCGTGGTGAGGCCCAGCGCGCGGCCGGCCGGGCTGATCAGCGTCCACCCCTTGTTGGCCAGCCGCCAGGTTTCCCCGGCGGGCTCTTCAGCGGGCGCGTCGGCGGCGGCGTCCATGCCGTCCAGGCCCACGGCGCGGCGCACCAGCGCTTGCAGCACGGCAGCCAGCTCCAATCCCGTTACGTCCGGTGCCAGGCAGGCATCGGCGCCGCACAGCAACGTGCGGATGCGGCTTTCCGCGTCGGTAAACGCGGCAATCGCCACGATCCCCAAGCCGCGTTCAATGGCGCGTAGCCGTACGGCGGCGTTGTGGATATCGGTTAAGGGAGCCTCAAGAACGACCAGCGGACTGGGCCGGCGGGAATAGCGTTCATACACTTCAACCAGGTCCAGGCAGCGCCGGACGCAGAAGCCAAGGTGGGACAGCGCGTCCACCAATTTGGCATGCCTGGCGTCGTCAGCCCCAAGGAAAATGACATCCAGCGTGTTATTCATTGATGCTTCCAATGAGGTCGCGCGGCGGGGGAGGCGGCGCTTGATAGTCTGCGCGTAACGTCGGCAGTGCTGGCATGCCCCTCTCTCTAAGCTGCGCGCCATGACGAGACCGTCTGGCGGTGTTGTTCGAATTTGGGGCGCGGGGAAGCCGGGACGAGTGTCGTTACGAAGCCGCTGCCGTTGGCAGTGGCTGACCCGATACAGCCTGGAAGTCACGCCCGTGTTTCATTTAAACACGGGCGTGTTTTTTTGTGAAGATACGTATCTGTGGTTTCTGATGGTAACGGTAACGGGGGCGCAGAGGGTCGGGGAAGCGCCTGAAACGCCGTTTGTTTTCTGAATTACAACAATCGATTATTAAGTATTACCGATACATTATTTTCGATATCCGATACAGAAATCGCCATAAACTCACGGCGGTTCCTATTCGGCGGCAATGGCGGGTTGTGTGCCGCCTAATCGACGTCGATGACGCGCAAGCATTTGAATATATTAATAATTTGTTAGCGCGGCGCTACGGCTAAGCATGCAAATGTTGCGATGAGGGGATTAACCCGGAAATTGGGGTGTAATCCGTTTATTTGCCGTCAGTATTGAGATGTTTTAATCAAATAAATCAATTCATATTAATGTCTCAGGTTGATCGATTGGACACGTTTAGCCATCGTCTGCGCAATGCAAGAATGCTTCAGGGATGGACACAAAAGGACTTGGCAGTCGCAAGCAACCTGTCGCAAAGCGCCATCGGCAACTACGAAAGCGGGCAGCGCCTACAGCCTTCAAGCGACGCGCTGATCAAGCTGACCCGCGCCCTGCGCGTCAGCCCGATGTGGCTGAGCACCGGCGAAGGTCCGATGCTGAATTCCGGTTATGCCGATCCGCCCGCCGCCAAGGCCGGCGACAATGCGGCGCCGCCGGCCTGGCCCTTCGAATCCGTGTCCTATGCCACGTATGCGCGCTTGAGTTCACAGGAAAAGCGGCAGATTGAATTGGTGCTGGCTGCGTATATCAAGGCACGCGGTGAATAGACCCCATCGGTTGTGCAGCGCCTTGCGGCCGACGCTGCGTGTCCGGCGTGGGCGTCTGGCCAGCCGCATCGGGACGCCGGCGCAACCGGCTGCGTAGCCGCTCCACCGGGTCGGCCACCAGGCCGATCAGCAGCGCGGAGAAGCCGATACAACCCGCGATTACCAACGCTGAAAACAGCATGGGCTGATGCATCTCGACGTCGTT
>CAJYKY010000411.1 GCA_913775005.1 uncultured Achromobacter sp. | reverse complement strand
GCCTTCTTGGCCAACAGGCCGGCGGCCAGCAGCACGTTCGGGTTCGACGTGTTGGTGCACGACGTGATGGCGGCGATCAGGATGTCGCCGTTCTTGATCTTCGTGCCGGCGCTGGTGGTGAAAGTCTGTTCCAGCTTTTCGGCGGGCTGGTTGAAGCCGTTTTCGGCAACCGGCTTGGAGAACAGATCGATGAACGTGTTCTTGACGTTGCCGATTTCGATACGGTCTTGCGGACGCTTCGGGCCCGCCAGCGACGGCGCGACGGTGGACAAGTCCAGCGTCAGCAGCTTGGTGAAGTTGATGTCTTGCGCGGCGGGAATGCCGAACATGTCTTGCGCCTTGAAGTAGGCTTCAAAGGCGGCGATTTCGGCTTCCGTGCGGCCCGTACCACGGAAGTAATCGATGGTGCGTTCGTCCACCGGGAAAAAGCCCATGGTGGCGCCATACTCGGGGGCCATGTTGCCGATGGTGGCGCGTTCGGCCACGGTCAGGCTGGCGGTGCCTTCGCCGCAGAATTCAACGAACTTGCCCACCACTTTTTCACGGCGCAGCATTTCGGTGATGGTCAGCACGAGGTCGGTGGCGGTGACGCCGCCACGCAGCTGGCCCTTGAGTTCAACGCCGACCACGTCGGGTGTCAGGAAGTAGACGGGCTGGCCCAGCATGCCGGCTTCGGCTTCGATGCCGCCCACGCCCCAGCCCACCACGCCAATGCCGTTGATCATGGTGGTGTGGCTGTCGGTGCCCACCAGCGAATCGGGGTAGTAGACGTTGTTCTTTTTATCCTGATGCACGCCGCGTGCCAGGTATTCCAGGTTGACCTGGTGGACGATGCCAAAGCCCGGAGGCACGACGCCGAAGGTGTCGAACGCCTGCATGCCCCACTTCATGAACTGGTAGCGCTCCTGGTTGCGCTTGAATTCCAGCTTCATGTTCAGGTCCAGCGCGTTCTTGGTGCCGAAGTAATCGATCATCACCGAGTGGTCGACGACCAGATCAACCGGCACGAGCGGTTCGATGCTCTTGGGGCTTTTGCCCATCTTGTCGGCCACCGAGCGCATGGCGGCAATGTCTGCCAGCAGCGGTACGCCCGTGAAGTCCTGCAACACCACCCGCGCCACGACGAAGGGGATTTCGTCTTCGCGCTTGGCATTGGCCTGCCAGTTCGCCAGCTGCTTCACGTGTTCTTCAGTGACCTTCTTGCCGTCACAGTTGCGCAGCACGGATTCCAGCACGATGCGGATAGAAACCGGGAGCCGCTGAACATCGATGCCAAGGGCCTTGCCCAGCGCCGGCAGCGAATAGTACTGACAGGATTGTTTGCCGATCTTGAAATTCTGGAGGGTGTCGAAGGTGTTGTGCGGCATGATGGACTCCGTTGTTTTTGCCCGTTTGTGATTGTAGGGGGGACAACCCCTCGCACAGGCCGTATGTCTTATATCTTATATAAGAGTTGGGTTGCGCGTCAAAGTTCTGTCCGTGTTCCGGTCAGGGGCATCGGGCGCTGCAAAACCCCTACTTTGGCGGACATGAGCCAAGCCTGCAATACCCCGCGTTTTAACAGGGAAGTTCTACCGCTGCGTGTCGGCCGGTTCAGGCCAGCAGTGAAGGCAGTTCGTCAGCGGCCAATTCCAGGAAACGGCGCAGCGCCAACGGCTCGCCGCGACGTGCCGGCATGATGGCGTAGATGCGTGAAGGCGCAGCTTGCCAGCCGGGCAAAATCGGCACCAGATCGCCCTTGGCCAGCATGTTGGCGCACAGATAATGCGGCAGCAGGCCCACGCCCAGACCGCTGCGCACCATCGACCGCAGCGTGGCCATGTTGGTGCTCAGGCAGCGCGGCATGAATTCCAGGGATTCCTGTTCGCCCTGCGGACCGGTGAAGCGCCAGGTCTGGCGGTTGTCTTGCGTGGCATGGGCCAGCAGAGGCAGCGCCGCCAGGTCGCGCGGGTGGCGCGGGCGCGCCTGGGCCAGGGCGGGCGCGCCCACCAAGGTCAGCGGCACCAGCGCCAGTTCGCGGCCGATCAGCCGCGAATCCGTCAACGCGCCGCCCATGGCGCGAAACGCCAGGTCATAGCCTTCGCCCACCAGATCAATGATTTCGTCGCGCGTGTCCAGCAGCACCCGCACGCCGGGATGGGCAATGCAGAACCGCGCCACCAGGTCGCCCAGCAGCGTGACGGCCAGCGGAGACGGCGCGGTGATGCGCAGCAAGCCGCTGGGGGTGTCGCCCATGGACGCGGCCAGATCGAACGCGGTGCGCGCCTCGCGCGCCATGCTTTGCGCGTGCACGTAGATCTGTTCGCCCATCGGCGTGAGCGCCACGCGCCGCGTGTTGCGATGAAGCAGCCTTACGCCCAGCCGCGCTTCCAGCTCGGCCACACGGCGGCTGAGCTTGGACCGTTGCATATTCAACACACGCGCGGCGGCGGAGAAGCCTCCTTTTTCGACGACTTCGCTAAAGAGCAGCAGGTCGTCAATGCGATGAAGAGGCGTTGGCATAGGGGTTTTACAAGAGGATTCAAGGATAAAGGCGGCATTGTCCTGGCTATCAGGACAAATATTCCTGAAATTGCCCACTTCTGTCCGCCAGATGGAACTCATAAGCTTGCCGTCAGCTAGCGTTAGCGTTCTTCCAGGCAGCTCTTTTTTGACTATTCATCTTAGTAACGTCGTTGCCAGCCGGCCTCAGTCTCCCAGCGACGCCAGCATCATCCGGCCATTTCGTCATACCGACTTTTCCCGCAGTGCCTCGCCCGTGCTGACGGTGGAGCACTTTGTTATTACTGGTTCAGCCTCGGCGCCGCAGGGGCACAACGAGTTATGCGCTGCCACGCTGTTGCTGGAAGACTCTACCGGCGCCATCCAGAGCCTGGGCAGTGCAGAGAGCAAGCATGAGATCCGCGCGGGAGACCTGCACTGGACGCGTGATGGCGAAAGCGTGTTGCGCACCCAGCAGCGGCCCGATGAAGCGCGGCTGCACGGCTTGCGTTTCGTACTGGATCTGCCCGATGCCATCGCCGCGCCACCGGTGGCTACCGCGCTGGTACGCGGTTGGGAGATGCCGGTCATCCAGACGGACGCGGGCCGCATCCGGGTGGTGGCGGGCAGCCATGGTGGCTGGCAGTCTCCCTTGGTTACGCCCGAACCGCTGATGATTCTGGATGGCTGGCTGCGCCCCGGTGCGACCAGATTGGTGCCGTTGCCGCCGGGGTGGAATGCGTGGCTGTACGCCTTGAAAGGGGATCTGGGCCTACGCGCCCGCCATTGTCAGAATCAAGCGCCTGCGCGGCCTAAGCGGCCCGGCGGGGATCCGGACTTTGCGGTGGTGGCGGAAGGAGCGGCGCTGGTTGCCGGCGCGACGTCGGATGACGAGGCGGGGGTGCTGGTGTTGATGGCCGGCAAGGCACCCGCCCATTTTGTGCTGGTTGCGGGGCGCGCCTTAGCGGGGCGCGCCATAGCGGGGCGCGCCAATGCGGGTCGCGACTTCGACGGGCAGGCCAATGCCGGGCAAGCCGTTGCTGAGCACGCCAATGCTGAGCGCCCCATCGCCAAGCACGCCAAGGAGGGGGCCGCCAAGCGTGCCCCTGCCAAGGAGGCGGCCGTCTTGCGAAAAGCGGCGGCGGCTGCTGCGACCGCGCCGGCCGGCACCTTGCCCCACGACCTGGCTGCCTAATTCCTGACCTTGACCTTAATGCGACTCGTTTGTTGCGTCATGGCAACGAGCTGCATTTCGATATCGGTAAGAGTATGAGAATGATTCTCGGTTTGATAATATTTTTCGCGTCAGACCTCAATACCCCTTGGTGAACGGGCTCGGCAGGGCCGTCACACAGCCTTGCGGCTGTCCCCAGCAGCGTATCTCGCGTGTCGTTGTCCTTGCGCGATCCATCGGGATTTTGGCGGTTCTTTGCGCGGCGACGCGCCTTCTCTTGCCTTCTCGATCCCGCTATGAAAATCAAACAATTCGCTTGCCTGGCCGCAACGCTGCCGTGCCTGGGCGTGGCCCATGGCCAGACCGCTACTGAAGCGCCACCCGCCAACAGCACGGGTTCCGTCGTGTCGATGGAAGCCATCAAAGTCGAAGCCAGCGCCGACGCCTCCGCGGGCGGCCTGGCCGCGCCCTTCGCAGGCGGGCAGGTCGCAACGGGCGGCCGCGTGGGCGTGCTGGGCACGCTGGACAACCTGAGCGCGCCGTTCAGCGTCACCAGCTATACCAACGAACTCATCCAGGACAAGCAGGCGCGCAGCGTCGGCGACGTGTTGCAGAACGACTCCGGCGTGCGGGTCGCGCGCGGGTTTGGCAATTTCCAGGAGTCCTACTTCATTCGCGGCTTCATCCTGAGCTCGGATGACGTGGCCTATAACGGCCTGTACAGCCTGTTGCCCCGCCAGTACATCGCGACCGAACTGTTTGAACGCGTGGAAGTGCTGCGCGGCGCGACGGCCTTCTTGACGGGCGCAACGCCAGGCGGCGGCGGCATCGGTGGCGTGATCAATCTGGTGCCCAAGCGCGCGCCGAATGAACCGCTCACGCGCCTCACGACCGGCGTTTCCAGCGGCGGCCAATTCCAGGTATCTACTGA
>CAJYKY010000410.1 GCA_913775005.1 uncultured Achromobacter sp. | reverse complement strand
CATGCCCGCAAGCCCTCCCCGTTGTGAATTCGTTTTTCCTCAAGGCGGGGTTTGCGGCGCCTGAATCGACCAGCCACGGCGCCGCGCGCCGTACACTACGGCGCATGCACTTCGACCTTGCCGACCTTCGCCTGTTCATCCACATCGCCGAATCGCCCAGCCTGACCCAGGCGGCCAAGCGCGCGCATCTGTCCCTGGCCGCCGTCAGCGTGCGGATCAAAGCGCTGGAAAACCAGCTCAACACCCGTTTGCTGTACCGCGACAGCCGGGGCGTGGAAATCACGCCGGCCGGCCAGAAGCTGCTACAGCATGCCCGGGTGATCATGCGTCAGGTGGACCACCTGAAGCATGACTTCCAAGAGCAATCAGATGGCGACGCCGGGCATATCCGGATCTTCGCCAACACCACCGCCGTCACCGAATTCATGCCGGACATCCTGGCGCAGTTCCTGGCGGGCCACCCCGGCGTCACCGTCGACCTTCAGGAACGCCTGACGCGCGACATCGTGCGCGGCGTGCTGGACGGCACCACCGACCTGGGCATCGTGGCCGGCCCGGTCGACGCGCCCGAGTTGCAGGCCATCCACTTCAGCACCGACCGGCTGGTGCTGGTGGTGCCCAACGGCCATCCGCTGCAAGACCAGGGCAAGGTCAAGCTGCTGGACGCCGTGCGCTATCCGTTCATCACCATGCATGAAGGGTCGACGCTGGTTGCGTTTTTGCGCGATCAGCTGGAACGCAATGGCCAGCGATTGCCGCAACGCATCCAGCTGTACAGCTTCGATTCCATTTGCCGCATGGTGCAGGCCGGGGTGGGCGTGGGCGTCATTCCGGATTCTGCCGCCCGCCGTTACGGGGCCGACACCAAGTTGCGCGTGGTAGAGCTTGACGAACCCTGGGTCGTACGCGAACGCAAACTGCTTGTGCGCGACATCGACGCCCTGCCCGGATGCGCGCGGGAGCTGATCGAACAGATCCAGGAACCGAGCGCGGTGTAGCGGGGACGGCGGCTGTCGACTGAGGTAGCGTCATCACGTCCCTTTGAACGCCGGCGCCCGCTTCTCGGCAAATGCGCGCATGCCCTCCAGGTAATCGTCCGTATAGCCCAGCTCGCGCTGCAACTGGCATTCCAGATCGAACTGCTGCGCCAGCGTATTGCCGCTGGACGCCTGCAACGCGGCCTTGGTCGCAGCGTAGGCGCGCGTGGGGCCTGCCGCCAGCGTGGCCTTAACGTCGTCTAGCGTGGCGGCCAGCGCGTCGTCCGGCACGACGCGCCAGATCAGGCCCGCCGCCTGCGCTTCGGCGGCGCTGAGCGCCTCGCCGAAAAGCGCCATGCCCATCGCGCGCGCCGAGCCCACCAGTCGGGGCAAGAACCACGTGCCGCCTGCATCGGGCAACAGGCCGATCTTGCTGAAGGCCTGAACAAAGCGCGCGGACGCCGCCGCAAACACCACATCGCAAGCCAGCACCAGGCTGGCGCCCGCGCCGGCCGCCACGCCGTTCATCACGCACACGACGGGCACCGGCAAGGCGCGCAGCCGGTGGATCAGCGGTCGATAGCACTTTTCAAGCATCAGGCTCAGATCTCTGCGTGAACCGTCTTCGGCGGGCTTGCGTTCGGCCAGGTCCTGCCCGGCGCAAAAGCCGCGCCCCGCGCCCGTAATGATCACGCCGCGCAGGCCGGCGTGGGCTTCGAGCGCGTCCAGCGCGCGCGCGAGTTCCGCATGCATGACTTCGGTGAAACTGTTGAGCCGGTCCGGCCGGTTCAACGTGATGACGCCCACGTCTTGGTCGAGCGTGAAGCGGATCTGGGTGTAGCTGCCGCCGGCGGCAGAATCCTGTGCGTTCATGCCTGCTCCTCTTGCGCCGCCAATTGCTCCAGCACCGCCAGTTGCTCGGCCGTGTCGCCCAGCAGCTGATCCACGACGGTCAGCCGTTTGAAGTAATCGCCAACCTCCAGCTCGTCGGTCATGCCCATGCCGCCATGCAGCTGCACCGCCGTCTGCGCCACCAGGCGCCCAGCGCGCGACACCTCCAGCTTGGCCGACGCCACCATGCGGCGGCGCTGCGCAAGGTCGGGTTCGGTCAGCGCCGCCACCGCCACGTACGCCATCGACAGCGCCAGCTCTTTGGCAACCAGCATTTCGGCCAGGCGGTGCTGCAAGGCCTGGAACGCGGCCAAGGGCTGGCCGAACTGCTTGCGCGTCTTGACGTAGTCCACCGTGATGTCCAGCAAGCGCGACATCGCGCCCGCCGCATGCGCACACAGTGCCGCCGTGCCCCACTGCAAGGCCCGCGCCAGCGCGCTGTCGGCGTCCGGGCCTTCGGCCAGCAAGGCGTCGGCAGGCAGGCTGACGGCATCCAGGTCCAGCCGCGCGCAGCGCGAGCCATCCAGCGTGGGCGTATCGGTCACACGCACACCCGCCGTGCTGGCGGGCAGCGCCAGCAGCAGCGTCTGGCCCTCGCTGCCCCGGGCGCTGAGCAGCCACAGATTGGCGGCCGCGCCATGCCACACCAGATGCTTGGCGCCCTCCACGCGCCACCCTTCAGCCTCGCGCGTAGCGCGGCAAAGCTCAGGCTGCGTGTCGTAGCGGCGGCCGGGTTCCTGATAGGCCACGCTGGCGATGACATCGCCCGCCGCGATCCCGGGCAGCCAGCGCGCGCACGCATCGTCACCGCAAGCCTCCAGCGACGCCGCGCCCATCACCGCGCTGGGGATGACAGGTTCAGACACCAGCCCGCGCCCCAGTTCCAGATGCACCGGCAGCAGGCTGGCCGGCCCTTCGCCAAAGCCGCCGAAATCCTGCGGGATGGTCAAGCCCAGCACGCCCAGATCGGCCAACGCGCCCCACGCCTTGGCGTCCAGCCCGCCTTGGGCCTGGCGCGCGCGGCGCGGCGCATGCCCCCATT
>CAJYKY010000409.1 GCA_913775005.1 uncultured Achromobacter sp. | reverse complement strand
GTCCACTGGCTGGGCTTCGACTGGAAGGCCGACGGCCGCGAGAACCTGTATTTCGCCAGCGATTACTTCGGCTATATGTATGAGTTCGCCGAAGCCCTGGTCGAAGCCGGCCATGCCTACGTCGACGAGCAAAGCGCCGACGAGATCCGCGCCAATCGCGGCACCCTGACCGAACCCGGCACGGATTCGCCCTGGCGCAACCGCCCGGCCGCCGAGTCCATCGCGCTGTTGCGCGAGATGCGCGACGGCAAGCATCCGGACGGCAGCCTGGTGCTGCGCGCGAAGATCAACATGGCTTCGCCCAACATCAACCTGCGCGACCCGGTCATGTTCCGCGTGCGTCATGCGACGCACCACCGCACCGGCAACCAGTGGTGCATCTATCCGATGTACAGCTGGGCGCACCCGGTGGAAGACGCGCTGGAAGGCATCACGCACAGCGTCTGCACGCTGGAATTTGAAGACCAGCGTCCGTTCTACGACTGGATCCTGACGCGCCTGGCAGAACTGGGCAAGCTCGCCCAGCCCCTGCCGCACCAATATGAATTCGCCCGCCTGAACCTGAGCTACGTCGTCACCAGCAAGCGCAAGCTGCTGCAACTGGTGCGCGAAGGCCATGTCGACGGTTGGGACGACCCGCGCATGCCGACCATCTTCGGCCTGCGCCGCCGTGGCTACACGCCGGCCTCGATCCGCCTGTTCTGCGATCGCACCGCCGTGTCCAAGTCGGATTCGCGTATCGACTACAGCTTGCTCGAACAAGCCGTGCGCGACGATCTGGACCCGATCGCGCCGCGCTCGGTCGCCGTGCTGGACCCGATCAAGCTCGTCATCACCAACTACCCGGAAGGGCAGACGGAACCCTGCACCGCGCCGCGCAACCCGCATGACCCGGAAGCCGGCGTGCGCGAGTTCCCGCTGTCGCGCGAGCTCTGGATTGAACGCGACGACTTCCGCGAAGAAGCGCCGAAGAAGTATTTCCGCCTGTTCCCCGGCAACACCGTGCGCCTGAAGTACGGCTACGTCGTGCGCTGCACCGGCTTCACCAAGAACGAAGCGGGCGAAGTCGTGGAAGTGCAGGCCGAATACCTGCCGGACACCAAGAGCGGCACGCCGGGCGCGGACAGCGTCAAGGTCAAGGGCAACATCACGTGGGTCAGCGCGGCCCACGCGGTGCCGGCGCAGATCCACCTGTACGACCGCCTCTTTGCCGATGCGCGTCCGGATGGCGGCGACAAGGACTTCCTGGCCTGCCTGAACCCGAATTCCAAGCAAACGGTGACGGCCTGGCTGGAACCGGGTACGGTGGCGACGCCGGGCGCCACGTGGCAGTTCGAGCGTCTGGGCTACTTCACGGCCGACCTGAAGGACTCCACCGAAGCCGCACCGGTCTTGAACCGCATCGTGACACTGCGCGATTCGTGGGCGCAAGGCTGAGCCGGCTCACCTTTCCCACGCGTGCATAACACGGAATAAAGCGCCTTCGGGCGCTTTTTCTTTCGCGGCTGTCCCCCTCGCCCCCCACTGCGGGGCGGGTTATCATGCCCGACATCCCGCAGCCGGTTACCGCACGCCATTTTCCGGGCGTCGCAAACCGCAGCCCCAATCAAGATGAACACTGAATCCCTAGCCCTGGACTTCAAGAGCGCCACCCTGTATGCCATCCGGGTGGTTCTGCACAGCGCAGACCCTGAACGCCTCACCGCCGCGCTGGCCAAGCGCATGGCGGATGCGGGCAGCTTCTTCGAGAACGAACCCGTGGTCATCGACGCCAGCCGCGTCGATGAAAAGATCGACTGGGCGGCGCTGGTCGACGCGCTGCGCGAACATAACCTGCCCCCGATTGGCGTGGTGGCCGAAGGCGACAACCTGAAGGCCGCGCGCGAAGCCGGCTTGACGCCGGTGGAACTGTCTACGCCGCCGGCGCGTCCTGCCCCGGTGGTCGATACCGCGCCGCCGAACGATGTGGCAACGCCTGTGCCGTCGGTGCCGGCCGCCGCCATCGAAACGGCGCCTGCGCCGACCGATACGTCGGCCGCCACGGCAGACACGCCGTCGAAAGATGTTGCCAAAGGCGTTGCTGCGAAAGCCGTCGGTGCCGAAGACGCCGCCAGCGCAGACAAGCCCGCTCAGGCCGATTCCGCCGAGCCGATGCCCGCGCGCGAAGCCAGCAGCACCACGTCTGCCGCCACGCCGACGCAAGCCACGCCGCATTCTTCGTCTGCGCTTGTCATCACCAAGCCCTTGCGTTCCGGGCAGCGCGTGTATGCACGGCACACGGACCTGGTGGTGATCGGCATGGTCAGCCAGGGGGCGGAAGTGATTGCCGATGGCAACGTGCACGTGTACGGGCCGTTGCGCGGCAAGGCGATGGCGGGGGCGCGCGGCGATACGTCCGCGCGCATCTTCACCACGCATCTGGATGCGGAACTGCTGGCGGTGGCGGGCGTGTACCGCGTGGTCGAAGACAAGCTCGATCGCACGCTGCACAACCAGCCGGCGCTGGTTCGCCTGGATGGCGACACGTTGCGCATAGAAGCCCTCAAAAGCTAAAAGGTGAAAGCCCCCACGCTGCGCTCGTTTCACGAGCTTGCTGCCCCCCGAGGGGGCGCGCTTGCCTTGGGGCGGCCCGGCGGCAAGACGGGCCCCACGCTGCGCTCGTTTCACGAGCTTGCCGAGCGGGCCGGCACGACTCAACACATTCTGTAAGAAGCCTTACATGGGCTTTTTGCTTTACGATAACGCGATTTTCTCGAACATAAGGGTTTGATCGTCATGACACGCATTGTTGTGGTGACTTCCGGCAAAGGCGGCGTGGGTAAGACCACGACGAGCGCCAGTTTTTCCGCGGGCCTCGCGATGCGGGGCCACAAGACCGCTGTCATCGACTTCGATGTCGGCCTGCGCAATCTCGACCTCATCATGGGCTGCGAGCGTCGCGTGGTGTACGACTTCGTCAATGTGATCCAAGGCGAAGCCACCCTCAAGCAGGCGTTGATCAAGGACAAGCAGCTTGAAAACCTGTTCATCCTGCCCGCCTCGCAAACGCGCGACAAAGACGCGCTGACGCAGGAAGGCGTGGAAAAGGTCATCAATGACCTGAAGGAAATGGGCTTCGAATACATCATCTGCGATTCGCCCGCCGGTATCGAAACGGGCGCGCTGATGGCCGCCTACTTCGCTGACGACGCACTCGTGGTGACGAACCCCGAAGTCTCGTCGGTGCGCGACTCCGACCGCATCCTGGGCATTCTTGCAGCCAAGTCCAAGCGTGCCGTCGATGGCGGTGAGCCGGTCAAGGAATTCCTGCTGCTCACGCGCTACAACCCCAAGCGCGTGGTCGATGGCGAAATGCTGTCGCTGGGCGACATTGAAGACATCCTGCGCATCAAGCTGATCGGCGTCATTCCCGAATCGGAAGCCGTGCTGCAAGCGTCTAACCAAGGCCTGCCCGCGATCCACCTGAAAGACACGGACGTCTCCGAAGCCTATAAGGACGTCGTCGCCCGCTACCTTGGCGAAGACAAGGCCCTGCGCTTTACCGATTACGAAAAGCCGGGTTTCCTGAAACGCCTGTTCGGAGGCAAGTAAGCAATGTCCTTCCTGTCGTTTCTGCTTGGTCAAAAGAAAACATCCGCCTCCGTCGCCAAGGAACGGTTGCAGATCATCCTGGCCCACGAGCGGGGCCGTGGCGACTCGCCCGACTACCTGCCGCAGTTGCAGCAGGAACTCATCGCGGTGATCTCGAAATACGTGAAGATCAACCCTGAAGACATCAAGGTGCACCTGGAACGCCAGGACACGCTGGAAGTGTTGGAAGTGAAGATCGAGATGCCGCAGAACGAAACGTGATGCGGTCTGGCCGCGCCGGCTTCCGGCGCGCGCCGTTCAGATCATTGCGCATAAAAAAACGCCCGGCATGCCGGGCGTTTTGCCGTTCAGGACGGCGCTGGACGCGAGCCTGATCAGTGCTTGCCGACCTGATCGCCGATCACGCCGCCGATCGCCGCTCCACCCACCGTACCCAGCACGCCGCCGTTGGTGATCACGGCGCCCGCGACGCCGCCCAGTGCGGCCCCGCCCACCGTGCTCTTTTGACGATGGCTCATGCCGTCCCAGGACGAGCAGCCAGCCATTGCAGCGGTCATCGCCACGGCGACACAGATTTTGGAAAGAGATGCGATTTTCATGATGAGGCTCCTATTCTTTTACCCGGGGCCCGCACCGTGAACTGCTGCGAGCGCGCGTTCCCCATCTGGGTTTAGAAGCTTCAGGATCTCAAACAATCGTGGCAAGCGGTGTGAGGTTTGCCCAGGAATTGTGTCAAAGGACGAAGGAATCCTTGCATCACCGGGGATTGTGTTGCAGCACCCAGTTGCTATTTGACCAGACGTAACACGTCCCGGAAGCGCGGATGCTCGCAAGTCTGCATCCACTCAAATATGGCCATTTCTGACGTGACGATTTCCGCACCATGTGCGCGCGCTCGACGCAACGCGGCGTGGTGGTCGGCGGGCTTGCGCGAACCCGCCGCGTCAGGCACCAGCACGGCCTTGTAGCCCAGATCCATCAGCCCGATCACGGTTTGCAGCACGCAGATGTGCGCCTCGCACCCGGCCACCACAATGGTCTTGCGCGCCGCCGGCAACCAGGCTTCAAACCCGGGCTCCAGCGCGGAAGAAAAATGCATCTTCTGAAACGTGTGCTGCACGATCTCGCGCAGCGGGTCCACGGTAACGCCCAGCATCTTGCTGTGGTGTTCGGTGGCGATGACCGGCACGTCCAGCAGCTGCGCCGCTTGCGCGAGCTTGTGCGCGGTGTTGAGCACGGCCTCGTTGTCGTGGATGACGGGCATCAGGCGGCCCTGCATGTCGACGATCAGAAAGGTGGAGTCGGACGCTTGCAGCAGCATGGTGAATTCTCCTGGCGGCGCACTACGCCGATGTCGTTTTCAATGATATCGCGGTGGGTCAACAGCCAGATTCAGTGAGGCTGCCACGGAGCGAAGCCGCTTGTCCTTGGTCCACAACAACGCACCTGGCGTGAGTCGTGTTGAAGCCAGAAGGTGCAAGTCAACGTACCCAATGCCTTTGCCGAACAATTTTTCCGCATGCAAGAGATGCATGGCTTCGTCGTCGCTTGCCCGGACGGCTTGCGGCAACAGCGCCATGGCGCCGAGCACCATCTCACGTTTGCCCAGCGCGCCCAGCGCCAGCTCTCCGATGATGTAGGGATGCATCAACACAGATTCGTTGTCGAGCAGCTGTTTCAACCGTGGCTCACCCACTGCCCCCAGATGATCAACCCAGACCGACGTGTCAACCAAGATCATCGGACGCCTCCTGGCGACGCCGGGAGGCCGGTTGCAATTTTGGTGAACTGCCGCCCAATTTGGCCAACCGCTTTGCCGCTTCTCTTTGCACGAGATTGATGAGCGCTTGCTGCACCAGCGCCGAGGTTTCCTGGATACCCGTGTAGCTTCGCGCCTTGTCCAGCAACTCGTCGTCGAGCGTTACCGTGGTACGCATGGTGCGACTCCTGTATAAAGTAGAACCAATATCTACATCATTTGATGCAACTTTTGATTCTATCATTTGAAAAAAATCCCGGCGCTCAGGCCGGGATTTGCTCGGTAGCGTGATGCCAGGCGTAAAGCCTTACTTCAACGCCTTGTAGCGCAGGCGCTTGGGCTTGGCACCCTCTTCGCCCAGGCGGCGCTTCTTGTCGGCTTCGTACTCTTGGTAGTTGCCGTCAAAGAACACCACTTGCGAATCGCCTTCGAATGCGAGGATGTGCGTGGCGATGCGGTCCAGGAACCAGCGATCGTGGCTGATCACCATGACGCTGCCCGGGAATTCCAGCAAGGCGTCTTCCAGTGCGCGCAGCGTTTCAACGTCAAGGTCGTTGGACGGTTCGTCCAGCAGCAGCACGTTGCCGCCAGCGATCAGCGTCTTGGCCATGTGCAGGCGGCCACGTTCACCGCCGGACAACTGACCCACCACCTTGTTCTGGTCGCCGCCCTTGAAGTTGAAGCGGCCCAGATAGGCACGCGACGACATTTCAAACTTGCCGACCGTAAGAATGTCAGCACCGTCGGACACGGCATCGAACACCGTCTTCTTGTCTTCCAGCGCATCGCGCGACTGGTCCACGTACGCCAGCTTCACGGTCTTGCCGATGGTGACTTCACCCGAATCCGGCTGCTCGCGGCCCGCAATCATGCGGAACAGCGTGGACTTACCGGCGCCGTTCGCGCCGATGATGCCGACGATGGCGCCGGCCGGAATCTTGAAGCTGAGGTTATCGATCAGCAGGCGGTCACCGTAGGCCTTGCTGACGTTGTTAAATTCGATGACCTCGTTGCCCAGACGCTCGCCCACGGGAATGAAGATTTCCTGGGTTTCGTTGCGCTTCTGGTATTCGTAGGACGACAGCTCTTCAAAGCGAGCCAGACGCGCCTTGGCCTTGGCCTGACGGCCCTTCGGGTTCTGGCGCACCCACTCCAGTTCCTTCTTGATGGTCTTCTGGCGGGCCGATTCCGACGACTCTTCCTGCTTCAGGCGGTCTTCTTTCTGTTCCAGCCAGGAGCTGTAGTTGCCCTTCCACGGGATGCCATAGCCGCGATCCAGTTCCAGGATCCATTCGGCAGCGTTGTCCAGGAAGTAGCGATCGTGGGTCACGCCCACGACGGTGCCCGGGAACTTGTGCAGGAATTGCTCCAGCCACTCCACGCTTTCGGCGTCCAAGTGGTTGGTGGGTTCGTCCAGCAGCAGCATGTCGGGCTTGGACAGCAGCAGACGGCACAGCGCCACGCGGCGCTTTTCACCACCGGACAGGTTGCCAACGATGGCATCCCAGGGCGGCAGGCGCAGCGCGTCGGCAGCGATTTCCATCTGGTGTTCGATGTCGTCCGAACCGCTGGACGCGGCAGCGGCGATGATGGCTTCCAGCTCGGCCTGCTCGGCGGCCAGGGCGTCGAAATCGGCGTCCGGCTCGGCGTAGGCGGCGTAGACCTCGTCCAGGCGCTTCTTGGCGGTGACGACGGCGCCCAGGCCTTCTTCAACCGATTGACGCACCGTGTGTTCGGGGTTCAGCTGCGGTTCCTGCGGCAGATAGCCGATATTCAGGCCCGGCATGGGAATGGCTTCGCCTTCGATTTCCTTATCGACGCCGGCCATGATCTTCAGCAGCGTCGACTTGCCCGAGCCGTTCAGGCCCAGCACGCCGATCTTGGCGCCAGGAAAAAACGAAAGCGAGATATCACGCAAAATCTGCCGCTTGGGCGGCACGATTTTGCCGACGCGGTTCATGGTGTAGACGTATTGGGCCATGGGCTCGTATAGAAGAAAGAAAGCGGATGAATCGTCGATTGTAGGCCGGAACCCTGACCGGCGTGCGTCAGGGACGGAACCGCCCCCACAACCGCCCGTCTTGAGGGCGGGACATCCCGATCAATCGCCCGTCTTGAGGGCGGGACATCCCGATCAATCGCCCGTCTTGGCTACCGGAAACCCCAGGCGCGGCGTGCGCATCTGCGCCAGCATCACGCCCGCCAGGGCCAGCGCGCCGCCCACGATATGGAACAGATGCGGCTTTTCATCCAGGAAGATGGCGGCGATAGCCACCGTGCAGACCGGCATCAGGTTCAGGAAGATACTGGCCCGATTCGGTCCCAGATGCTTGACGCCCTGCATCCACAGGAAAGGCGCGAACAGCGAAGGGAAGATGGCGGCATACAGCACCAGCGGCACGTTATCGGCATTGAGCGGCGAAGGCGCCGCCATCAGGAAGGCCGGCAACTGGAACAGCACGCCGAACGCCACCTGCACATACAGCGACTGCCATGGCCCCACCGGCAGGCCCCAGCGCCGCAGCAACACGCCGTACAACGCATAGGCGAGCGCAGCCAGCCCCATCAGCAG
>CAJYKY010000408.1 GCA_913775005.1 uncultured Achromobacter sp. | reverse complement strand
CTGATCGGCGATGAAACCGCGCTGCCCGCCATCGCCCGCCGCCTGGAAGAATTGCCCGCTGCTGCGCAAGCCTTGGTGCTGATCGAGGTGCCGTCGGCCCAGAACGAAATCCCGTTGGCGACCCAAGCTCAGGCGTCAGTGCGCTGGCTGCATCGCAACGGCACCGCGCCGGGCTACAGCACGCTGTTGCTGCAAGCGGCGCGCGAATTGCAGCTGCCGGCCGGGGAAGGGTATATGTGGGTGGCGGCGGAATCCGCTGTGGCCAAGGCCGTGCGGGAAATCATGGTGTCGCAGCACGCCATCGATAAGAGCCGCATCCGCGCCGCCAGTTACTGGAAGCGCGGCGCCGTGGCGGTGCATGAATCGCACGAAGACTGACAGCGGAACAGGCACCGATCCCGGGCGGCCACTTGCGTGCTTCCCGGGACCGGCGGCGCCAACGGCCTGTAGCTCAACGAGCGCAACGTGCCGGCATCGTGTTGGGCCACAAGCGCTGCCCGGCGCTGCCGTACAAGGTGCGTATGCCGCACACCATTTCCACACGCGCCAGCGAATTGCCGGCCGGGTCGATCAGCGCTGACGCGTCCATCGTCGACACCACCGCGCGCTGATTCGCAAACGGGGTGACGGCGCTGTATTCCGCCGCAATCACGTATTCACCCTGACCGTTCACAAAGCCAAAGGTGTAGTCGCTGACGGCGGGCGCGAGGCCGCCGTGCATCAAGCCCAACGCGTCGAATGCCGGGCCGGTGAGTGCGCCATTGCCATCCACGGCCCGCATTGCACGCGTCGACAAGCGCGACACCGCACGCCCCTCTGAAAACGCCGACGCCACGCCTTCAACGCTAAGCGTCGTCTTGCCCGCCAGCGTGGTGTAGTCCGTGGCCAGCTTGCCGTCGCGGTGGTAGTGGCGCAGCAGCGACGCCGACCCCACCGGCCAGCGCCAGTCGCCCTGAGGCAGCGTGGCCACCGTCCGGCCTTGCGTGTCGATCACGCGCGTGCCGGTATCGCTGATCGCCAGCGCGCGCGCGGGCGTGCCCTGGAACACCGTGCCGGCCGCCGCGCTGGGCGCACTCTGCCACGCGCCTTGCGCATTCAGATAGCCATGGCGCGGCGCGCGGCGAATCTCCAGCCAGTCGCCCAAGCGCGTGTAGGTCGCGTCTTCAAGGTCCATGGCCTGCGAGCCGTCCGCCGAAAATATCCAGCGGCGCTGCTCGCTATCGGCCGTGATGGAGCCGTCTTCGGCGCGGTTCACATACAAGCGGGGCACAAACGGCGTCAGGGCGCGGCCCTGGTTGTTGAACACGGCAACGGGACGATCGTAGTCACCTTCCTTGCCGCTGGCTTGCATCACCTTCCACAGCGTGTCGTTGACACGTTCAATGCGCTGATGGCGCGGCGGCACGATCCATTTGCCTTGCAGGTCGATCACGCCCACGCGGCCTTCGCCCATCGACGCCACGGCGCGATCGTGGTCAAAATCCCCGATGTCGCCGAACGCCGGTGCCGCCAGTTCCTTGCCGGCCACGATGTCGTACAGGCCCCAGGGGGCGCCGTCCGCTGCCGTGCGCACAAAGCGGATCACGCCGGGCGCCACCATGTCGGAATCGAATACGTTGGCGGGCAGCGCGTAGACCTTGCCCGAGCGATCGATCATCTTGTTCGTGCCGTCGCCATAAATCAGCGCATAGCCATGGCGGAACGGGCCGATGTATTGCTGCATCGGCAGATCCATCTTGCGGCCTTGCGCGTCCAATAGCAGCATGCCGTCGCGCGTCTGCGCGGCGTAGCGCAGTTGCTCCGGCTTCAGCGTGTCCGCAGGGACAGGGTCATCGCTGCTGCGGTAGTCGGCGTCGGCGTCGCCATCCAGCGCAATCAGATCCGACCACGACGCATCCGTGACGATGCTGCCATCCCCCAACACCAGGCTTGCGCCTTTCGGCCCGCACTGGCAATGCGGTTGCCCCAGCATGCCCAGCGGCCCGCCCGGCACGTTCAGCGGCATCGGTTTGAGCGTCTGGCTCTCCATGGCTGTCACCGTGTCGGGCGTCAGCAGCGCGCGCCCATCGGCGTCCACGATGTTCAGCACGCCGCCTTCGCGCTTGCCGATCCACAGGCGGCCATGCCGCACGTCGATCTGACCGGCGTCTGCCAGCCAGGCCGGTGCCGAATCGCCATGCAGCCAGACGCCCTTGGGCGTCAACAGACCCACACCGGCGTCACCGCGAAACAGCACGAATCCGCCCGCGTCGGCGGTGGGCGCCAGCCCGGCGGCCAGCGGCAAGGGCTTGGGTTGCCCCGCCACCAGCGCCATCAACTTATCGCCAGAGGGGTACACGATCACATCGCCGAAGCGCTGCGACGCCTGCGCTTCCTGTTCCGTCATCTTGACGATGGGCGCGCCCGCCACGTCCAGCACCGTATAGCCGTCGCGGCCGCCCAGCGCCGCGCTCCAGAAGTTCTTGCCCACGGGCGTCAGGCCCTGATACTGCTGGTCCGCGCCGATCAGTGCGCCATCCAGCCCCAACAGCACGGCGCCGTCGTGGTTGTAAGCCGACGCCAGAATGCCGTCCTGCTCGCGCGAGATATCGTCATAGACAGGCTCGACCACCCAGTTCCAATCGCGGTCCACGAGGCCATACTTGCGCTCGTCGGTCATGGCGATGAAAAAGCCCTGGCCATAGGGCCGCACGACAATCACGCCCGGCTTGGCGTAACGGCGTTCGCCCGTGCGCGATTGATACTCCGGCTTGTACGACACCGAGGCCTGCGCGGGCAGCCCATCGTTCAGCACCAGGCTATCGATGGCGTCATCCAACGGTTCGCCGACGGGTTCGCCGCGTTGGTTGATCAGTTGCTGCCGCCCGTCCAGCGTGGCCACAGCCAGACCAATTTCGGCAAAGTCGCTCACGCTGTCGTAGCGCGGCGGCACGGCCATGCGGCCCTTCGGATTGATGAAGCCCCATTTGCCTTGCCACTGCACGGCCGCCAGCCCGTGGCGGAAATCGCGCACGTTCTCAAAAATAGGGCGCACCGCCAGCCGGCCGTTTTCATCCAGGAAACCCCACGCGTGGCGGCGCAGGCTTTGGTCGGTGGGAACGCGCTGGATCGGCTCCAGTGCCGATGGCAACAGCACGGCAGCGCGTCCGTCCGACAGCTTGCGGATGCAGCCGTTGACGTAGGGGCTGTAGCTGGCCATATCGTCCACGGGTCCATCGGAACGCATGGCGGCTTCGTCGACGCAATAGAGGTGGCCGGTGTAGGCGTGCGCGGCGGGCGCGACGCCCAGGGATGCGCCCAGGGCGGCGCTCAGGGCAGCCAGCGCAGAGGCGTTGCGGGTAGTGCGGATCACGCGTGACGTCATGGTTATTCTGCTTTGGCGGTGTCTGAGACGGGGGGATCGATGCGCGTAGCGTCGGCGCAGGTCAGCGCGTCGCGCGGCCAGCTCTGCTTTTCTTCGGCGTCGAAGATCACGACCTGGTCGCAAAGCTCGCCGAAGGTGGCGGTTGCCTTGCCGCGTGTGTCGATGAACGTCACCAGCGCGTCATGCATGACCATCGCGCGTCCATCCTGAAAATCTTGCGCCCAGGTGTAGGCGGGCGCGATGGCGTAGCGGCCGGTCAGGTCGATA
>CAJYKY010000407.1 GCA_913775005.1 uncultured Achromobacter sp. | reverse complement strand
CGACCTGGCCGGGGAAGTCGCGTTCAACGATGTCCAGCACGGCGCCCAGCGGCAACACCTTGCCGGCTTCGAGCGCCTGGCGCGCGCGTTCGTGGTCGCTTTCATCGGCCAGGCCAGTGATGGGCCCCACCATCAGGGACAGCGCCAAGGCGCAGCCTGCCAGCAAGACACCGGCGCGCTTTTGGCGGATTTGGGGGAACAGCAGCAATGCCGGGCCTCTTGAGAAGTTAGGGGGGTCGTTCGATACGGGGGAGACCGTCCGTTTTACCGCCACGAGCATGAACCGGATATGAACGGCGGCTTCAGAATAGGTTCATACGCCAAATCGAATAATGCACACATGGTCGACGCAACGGCCAGATTTTCCCCCCAACCTCCAGGAGATACCCTCATGACGCGCATTCAGAAAACCTTGGCCGCAATGACGATTGGCGCTTGCGCACTGGTGGCCGGCCCCGCCGTCCATGCCCAGGCCGCCGCCCCTGCGGCCCCTGCCGCGACCAGCCCCGCCGCGCCCATGCTGACGATTCGCCAGGTCTACGACAAGATGGAAGCCGCCGGCTACCGCAATATCTCCGAGATCGAACGTTCCAGCAAGCACGGCTACGAGGTCAAGGCCTACGACCCGCACGGCCAGCGCGTGAAGCTGCGCGTCGACCCGCAATCGGGCGCCGTCACGCGCAGCCGCTTCGACGATTGACCCCGCAAGCGCCCGGCTGCCGCAAGCCTGCCCTCAGCCGCAGGCGCGTCGCTTGCTGATGAGTATGATGGGACACCCCCCAAGCCTTGGAATCACATCATGCCCCTCTTGCGCAACCTGGCGGTGGCCAGCCTGACGCTGGCTGCCCTGAGCGCCTGCGGCGAGGTCGCCACCCTGCCCGTCGAATCGGGCATGGGCCCGCAGCCCAAGCTGCCGCCGCCCAACACCACGCTGATCCCCACGGTGAACACGGCCAAAGCCGTCGGCTGGATCGCGGGCGCCCAACCGATACCCGCTACGGGTCTGGCCGTGAACGCATTTGCGGCAGACTTGGACCACCCGCGCTGGCTATACGTGCTGCCCAACGGCGATGTGCTGGTCGCTGAAACCAACGCGCCGCCCAAGCCCGAAGGCGCCTCGGGCGGGCTGAAGGCCTGGGCCAGCGGCATCGTCATGAAGCGCGCGGGCGCCAAGACCGTCAGTGCCAACCGCATCACGCTGCTGCGCGACACCAACCACGACGGCGTGGCCGATACGCGCAGCGTGCTGCTGCAAGACCTGAACTCCCCCTTCGGCATGGCGCTGATCGGCAACCAGCTCTATGTCGCCAACGCCGACGCCGTGCTGCGCTTTCCCTATGAATCCGGCCAGACGCAGATCACCGCAGCCGGCGTCAAAGTCACCGACCTGCCCGCCGGCATCAATCACCACTGGACCAAGAACCTGATCGCCAACGCAGACGGGACCAAGCTGTACGTGTCGGTCGGCTCGAACAGCAACGTGGCGGAAAACGGCATGGACATCGAGGCCGGCCGCGCCGCTATCTGGGAAATCGATGTGGCCAGCGGCAACAAGCGTCTATACGCCACCGGCTTGCGCAACCCCGTGGGCATGGCCTGGGCGCCGGACGGCAAGACGCTGTGGACGGCCGTGAACGAACGCGATGAGCTGGGCAGTGATCTGGTGCCCGACTACATGACGTCCGTGCGCGACGGCGGCTTCTATGGCTGGCCCTACAGCTATTTCGGTCAGCATGTGGACACGCGCGTCACGCCGCCCCGCCCCGACCTGGTGGCGACCGCCATCGTGCCCGACTACGCGCTGGGGCCGCACACGGCATCGCTGGGCCTTGCGTGGTCTGGCAACAGCCGCTTGCCCGCCCCGTACACCCACGGCATGTTCGTGGGCCAGCATGGGTCGTGGAACCGGGATCCGCGCAGCGGCTACAAGGTCATCTTCGTGCCGTTCGGGCAGAACATGCCTGACGGCGAGGCGCGGGATGTGCTGACTGGCTTTCTTAACGAAAGCGGCCAGGCCCAGGGCCGACCCGTGGGCGTGGCCATCGATGGCCAAGGCGACCTGCTGGTGGCCGACGACGTAGGCAATGTGATCTGGCGCGTCAGCCCCAAGCCGTAACCGCGTGGCTGATCCGCCGGCTGCAAGCTGGGCCCGACGCAACTCAATCGCACCCGTTTGCGTTCGGTCAAACCTGTGCAGGCGCGGTTTTTGCTTTCCCGCCTGCCGGCGCGCGAGAATAGCGTGTCGCCGGTTCGCCGCGCTTGCGCGGGCCGGACATTAGCTCCCTTAGAACCATTGGAGGCAAGAATATGGTGTTCAAGAAACTCTGCATCGCGACGCTGCTGGCTGTCGCGTCGGCTCCCGTCCTGGCCGCTGAATGCTCGGTCGATATCGCTGGCAATGACCAAATGCAGTTCGACAAGAAGGAAATCACGGTCAGCAAGAGCTGCAAGCAATTCACCGTGAACCTGAAGCACCCCGGCACGCTGGCCAAGAACGTGATGGGCCACAACTGGGTGCTGACGACGTCGGCCGACATGCAAGGCGCTGTCAACGATGGCATGGCCGCCGGCCTGGACAACGACTACGTGAAGAAGGGCGACACCCGCGTCATCGCCCACACCAAGGTGATCGGCGGCGGCCAGACCGATTCCGTCACGTTCGACGTCAGCAAACTTGCCGCTGGCACCGACTACACCTACTTCTGCTCGTTCCCCGGCCACTTCGCGCTGATGAAGGGCACGCTGAAACTGGTCGACTGATCCGCATGGTTTGAT
>CAJYKY010000406.1 GCA_913775005.1 uncultured Achromobacter sp. | reverse complement strand
GCGCTCTACCGGCAGGTTTGCGATGGGGTGTTGCGCGTGGCGCAAGGCCCGGTGGACACCCACGTCGCGCTGGCGCTGCCCGGCTGCGGCCACTTTGCCGTAGAAGCCGCGATCCGCAGCTTTGTGCCGCTGGGCGGTCGTCTGCTGGCGCCGTCCACGGGCGCCTACGCCGCGCGGCTGCAACGGCTGGCGGGCGAAGCCGGCCGCGTGGCCGTACCGCTGGCGGTGGGCGCCACCGAGCGCATCGACCCGCAGGCCGTCGCCGACGCGCTGGAGCGCGACCCCACGCTGACTCACCTGGCGCTGGTCTACAGCGAAACCGGCAGCGGCATCTGCCATGACGTGCCTGAGCTAGCCCGCATCGCCCATACCCTGGGCCGCCGCGTCATCGTTGACGCAGTGTCCGCCTTTGGCGCCTTGCCGCTCGATGTGTCGGCGCTGCCAGCGGTGGACGCCGTGGTGCTGACCGCCAACAAATGCCTGGAAGGGCTGCCCGGCGCCGCCTTCGTCGTGGCGCGCCGCGACCGCCTGGAAGCCGCGCACGGCAACGCGGGCAGCTGGTCGATGGACCTGGCGGACATCTATCAACACACGCTGGCCCCCAACGCCGGCCCCCGTTTCACGCCCGCTGCGCCGACGCTGGCCGCGCTGGCCGTGGCGCTGGCGCTGCACCATGAAGAAGGCCGCGAGGCGCGGCTGGCACGCTATTCGGCGAACATGCACACGCTTTATGATGGCGTGATCGAGCTGGGCCTGGCGCCGTATCTGCCCCGCGACCTGCAAGGCCCCATCGTGGTCAACGTGCACGCGCCGGCGGCAGCCAACTGGCATCTGCAACTGTTCGTGGATGCGCTCAAGGCGCGCGGCTTCGTGCTCAGCAACTTCACCAATACCGAACAACCGACGTTCCGGGTCGGCTGCATTGGCGCCTTCGGCCCAGACCAGATGCGTCTCGCCGTCGACGCCATGGGCGGCGCGCTGCGCGACATCGGCATTACTCGGGAAGCCGCCGGCGCTGCCCGGTTCTTCCCCCAACCCCTCATCGCTTAAGGAAAAATCCCATGCGTATGCTTCACACCATGCTGCGAGTCGGCAACCTCGACAAATCCATCGATTTCTACACCAACGTGCTGGGCATGCGCGTCCTGCGCCGCAACGATTACCCCGAAGGCAAGTTCACGCTGGCCTTTGTGGGTTACCAAGACGAGTCCGAAGGCGCCGTCATCGAACTGACCCACAACTGGGACACCGACAAGTACGACCTGGGCAACGGCTACGGCCACATCGCGCTGGAAGTGGACAACGCCTACGAAGCCTGTGACAAGGTCAAGGAACGCGGCGGCAAGGTCACCCGCGAAGCTGGTCCGATGAAGCACGGCAAGACGGTGATTGCGTTTGTCGAAGATCCGGACGGCTACAAGATCGAGTTCATCCAGAAGAAAGATCGTCAAGACTGACCTGCTGCCATGATTCACGCCATCCTGAAAATGGGCGACCCGCGCTTGCTGCGCGTGGCGCCTCCCGTCGAGCAGTTCGACACGCCCGAGCTGCACGCCCTGATCGAAGACATGTTCGAAACCATGGCGGCGGCGCAGGGCGTGGGGCTGGCCGCGCCGCAGATTGGCGTGGACCTGCAACTGGTGATCTTCGGCTTTGACCGCAACGAGCGCTATCCCGATGCGCCCGCCGTGCCGCAGACGATCCTGTGCAATCCCGTCATCACGCCGCTGTCTGACGACATGGAAGACGGCTGGGAAGGCTGCCTGTCGGTACCGGGCCTGCGTGGCCTGGTGCCGCGCTACCGGCACATCCGCTACAGCGGCTTTGACCCTTACGGCAAGCCCATCGAGCGTGAAGCCGAAGGCTTTCACGCCCGCGTGGTGCAGCACGAGTGCGATCACCTGATCGGCCGGCTGTACCCGTCGCGTATCCAGGATTTCACGAAGTTCGGCTTCACTGAAATCCTGTTCCCCGGCATGGATCCGAACGCCGACGACTAAGCTTGCGGTGACAATGCTTCAGGCGCGAAGTCATCCACCTGCAACACCTGCGACACCACGGCCTCGGCTTCTTGCAGCTGCGCGGCCTGAATGTCGGTGATGGCGCCGCGCTGATGGGCTTCGCGCCAGTCACGCACGCCGGACTGGCGCAGCCGGTCGCGTATCGGTTGCACGGCGTCCGCCAGCGCGAAGGCGCGCGTCAGCTCGCTGATAGCGTCGCGGCTGCGGCCGCCGCCCAGCAACACCCCGGCCGATGCGTCACCCCCCGGCTCCCGATGCAGGTCCGCCGCCAGCCGGACATGAGTGGGCGATGGCTTCAACAGCAGTTCCGCACATTCGCGCGTCAAGGCATCGTTCGGCCCCTTGGCCAGACGCAACGGCAGAATCGCGGCGCGTAGCCCCCAGGCCATGACGCGGCCCGGCAGGTTGCGCAGCACCTGATCCAGACTTTTCTCGATACTGGCGTAGCCCTGCTCCATGCACCAATGCACCAGCGGCAGGTCATCGTGCTTGCGCCCGTCGTCTTCCCAACGCTTGAGCACCGCCGACAGCAGATACAGCAGATCGGAAGAGCACA
>CAJYKY010000405.1 GCA_913775005.1 uncultured Achromobacter sp. | reverse complement strand
ATGCAGGGCATCATGGGTTCGTACCTGGAAAAGAACATCCAGGCCTTCATGGAAATCCAGACGCGCATGGCCGAGCAGTCCAAGGGTCTGTACGGCAGCCAGTTCGGGCCTGAAGCCTGGACGCAGTTCATGAATGTGCAGACGCCCATGCTGCAAAACATGATGAACAACTACATCGATCAAAGCAAAAATCTGTTTGTGCAGATGCAGGATCAGATGCAGGATCAAACGCGCGCCATGTTCTCGACCTTCCCGTTTACGCCCGGCAGCACGCCGCCGGGTACGGGCCGCAAGTAAGCGCAGCCAGCAGGGTGGGCACGCTCCCACCCGCCAATCGGCCAGCCGGCCTGGGATCGCCCAGCCCGGCTTTTTTGTGTCCGCCGTCTGTGGAACCGGGCGCCAGCACCCGCTTGCGCTAACGCAATGATCTGTCTCTTTTTGGGCCCTTGGGTTCAGGGATATGTCAGTTTTTTTCGTTACATTAATGAAAACGGTTCTTGTTTAGCTTCTCGGGCGTATTTGGGCCAATGCGTGATTCAACGCTTGCACCAACACCCGTCCCCGGCTGGAACCGCCATTCAATAAGTCTCAAGGATTACCTACATGATCAAGAAAGCCTTGGCGCTGGCCATCGTCGCTCTGAGCGTGTCTGCCGCGAACGCGGCCGAATACCCCATCGGCAAGCCGGTTGAGAAGGGTGGCATGGAAATCGGCGCGGTGTACTTGCAGCCGATCGAAATGGATCCCCCCGGCATGATGCGCGCCGCCAAGGATTCCGACGTCCACCTTGAGGCCGATATCCACGCCACCGCCGGCAACAAGACGGGCTTTCCGGAAGGCGAGTGGGTGCCGTACCTGGTCGTGAATTTCGAAATCCAGAAAGTGGGCAGCCAGAATGTGCAGAAAGGCACCTTCATGCCCATGGTCGCCAACGATGGTCCGCACTATGGCGACAACGTCAAGCTGGAAGGCCCGGGCAAGTACAAGCTGAAGTACACGATCCTGCCGCCGTCGGAAAACAAGATGGCCCACTTCGGCCGCCACATCGACAAGGAAACCGGTGTGGGTCCGTGGTTCGAGCCGTTCGAACTGGAATATGAATTCGTCTATGCCGGCACCGGCAAGAAGGGCGGTTACTGATCGTGCGCCGCCTGCTTAACGTTGTGGCCGCGTTGCTGATCGGCCTGGCCGGCGTAGCCGGTATGGCGCCGGCGCAGGCGGATGAGTTGCCCACGTTCACGCTGAGATTCAAGCCGGACGGCACGTTCGAGCCGGCCACGCTTGAGGTGCCTGCGGGCCGCTTCAAGATTGAACTCATCAACGAAAGCAACGAGCCGGTGGAATTCGAAAGCATTCCGCTGCGCAAGGAAAAAGTGCTGGGTCCGGGGGTGAAATCCTTCGTGGTGATCACCATCTCGCGTCCCGGCGAGTACCCCTTCTTTGACGACTTTCACCAAAGCGTGAAGGGCACTCTGGTCGTCAAGCCCAAGGAATAAGCGGTAGCAATACATGGAACAGGTCCTCTTTATCGTCTGGCGTGAAAGCGTCGAAGCCATGCTGGTGGTGGGTATCTTGTATACCTGGCTGCGCTCAACGCCTGAGGGCAAGCGGGGGCTGAACTACCTGTGGGGCGGCGTGGCGGCGGGCCTGGCGTTGGCCGTGGCCTTGGCGCTGGTGCTGCTGGGCGTGTCGTCCTGGCTTAGCGATGAAGGGCAGGAATGGTTCCAGGCCATCATGTCCTTGGCGGCTTGCGCGCTGGTCGTGCAGATGGTCGTGTGGATGAAAAAGCACGGCCGCACGCTGAAAGGCGAGCTTGAAAGCGGGGCGCGCAGTTCCATTGCCAACGACAACTGGTGGGGCCTGTTCGTGCTGGTGGCCATTGCGGTCGCCCGCGAGGGCAGCGAAACCGTGGTGTTCCTGTACGGCACCGTGTCGGCAGGCGAGGGCGGCAGCGACATGCTGATGCTGGCCCTGGCCGGTGTTGCCGGTTTTGCCGTGGCGCTGCTGACGTTCTGGCTGCTGCAATTGGGCGGCAAGCTGATCACGTGGCGCCGCTTTTTCCGCGTGACCGAAATCTTGCTGTTGCTGCTGGCTGGCTCGTTGCTGGTTGGCGGCCTGGACCACCTGATTTCGCTGGATGTATTGCCCACGATTGTCGACCCGGTGTGGGACAGCTCGTGGTTGCTGGATGACAGCAGCGGCGTGGGCAAGATCCTGGCCGACTTCGCGGGATACCGCGCCTATCCGGCCTTGATCTCGGTGTTGTTGTGGGTGGCTTACTGGGTGGTGGTGTGGGGGCTGTTGCGCTGGGTGGGCGGCAAGTCCGCGCGCGCTCCGGCGGCGGCCCGCAGCCCCTCCTGATTCCGGCGTGATACCGGACTGAACAATGAAGGTTTGACCATGGCAGCTGTACTCGGGAGGGTGACCTCCCGGATCGCCGACTTTCTCCGTGACCATGCCCCGCTGTTGCGCAAGCTTCAGTGGGGCATTGTCGCGATATACGCGTTCCTTTTGATCGTGCCCGCCATCTTGCCGTTGCCCGGCAATACGGCCTCGGTATTCAACAATCTGACCATCGTGGCGCAGTTCGCCTTCTGGGGCGTGTGGTGGCCGTTCGTGCTGATTTCCATGCCGATCCTGGGCCGCGCCTGGTGTGGCTGGTTATGCCCCGAAGGCATGCTGAGCGAATGGGCCAGCGAACGCGGGCAGGGCCGCGCCATTCCCAAATGGATGCGTTGGGGCGGCTGGCCGTTCGTGGCGTTTGCATTGACGACGGTCTACGGCCAGCTGGTCAGCGTGTACCAATATCCGCTGGCGGTGTTGGCGGTGCTGGGCGGCTCGACGGTGGCAGCGATGATTGTCGGCTGGCGCTATGGCCGCAGCAAGCGCGTGTGGTGCAAGTATCTGTGCCCGGTCAATGGCGTGTTCAATCTGCTGGCCAAGCTGGCCCCGTGGCATTTCAAGGTCGACGAAGAAAAGTGGCGTCACCCCGTCATCCGCATTGAACCCATCAACTGTGCGCCGCTGGTGCCGCTGCGCCACATGAAGGGCGCGGGCGACTGCCATGTCTGTGGACGATGCAGCGGCTACCGTGGCGCGATTGCGCTGACGCCGCGTTCGCCTGAAGAAGAAATCGTCAATGTCGCCGATGGCGACGCCTGGCAAACGGCGCTGCTGTGCTTCGGCCTGATGGGTATTGCGATTGGCGCCTTTCTGTGGAGCGCCAGCCCCTGGTACGTGACGGCCAAGCAATGGGCCGCGACGTGGCTGGTCGAGCACGACATCATGTGGCCGTTGATGGACAACGCGCCCTGGTTCATCCTGACCCACTACCCCGACGTGAACGACAGCTTCTCGTGGCTGGACGGCGCGGGCATCCTGCTGTTTGTGGTTGGCGCGACCGTCATTGTGGGCGGCGCAAGCTTCCTGTCGTTGTGGATCGCCGACCGCCTGGCGCCCGCCGCGCCGCAAGCGGCCGAGCGGGCCACGCGCTGGATCCGCCCGGGCGTGCACAAGCTGGCGCAAGCGTTGATTCCGTCGGCCGGCATCGGCGTGTTCCTGGGGCTGTCGGCCACCACGGTCAATCTGCTCAAGCATGAAGGCGTGCAAGCCGCGTGGGCCGGCCCGGTGCGCTTTACGCTGTTGACGCTGGCCGTGCTGTGGACCCTGCGCCTCTTTGTGCGCCTGCTCAAGCCGCGTCTGGCAAGCACGTGGCGCAAGGCGGCCGCCTGGCTTGTGCTGGCTGCGGGCCTGGCGCCGTTCTGCATGGCCTGGGTGTTTTTCTTTGCAATCTGGTAAGTACTGCTTGATAGCCGCGCGCGATTCGCTGCGATACATTGGAAGCCCTCGCCGGACTGGCCGGCGCTCTTCCTGTGACTCGCCTCTTCATGAATTCCTACGCGTTTCGCCTGCTTAACGTTTTTGCGTCCACCACTTTTGGCGGCAATCAGCTTTGCGTGTTTGAAGACGCGCGCGGCATGGATGACGCCACGATGCTGAACCTGGCCGCGCAATTCAATCTGTCTGAAACGACGTTCATCCTGCCGTCCGACCAAGCTGACGCGCAGGTGCGCATCTTTACGCCCGGCTACGAAATGAAGTTCGCGGGCCATCCCACCATCGGCACCTCGCAAGTGGTGCGCGACCTGCGCCAGACGGGCGATGCGCTGACGCTGGAATTCAAGGCGGGCGTGGTGCCTGTCGAAGCGCGTGGCGACGCCTGGACCTTCACCGCCCCATGTCCCGAAGGCGTGCGCACCGCCGCGCCTGAACTGGACCGCGCCGAGATCGCCGGCCTGGTCGGGCTGAGCGCCGACGATCTGTTGGGCGATCCGATCTGGGTGGACACGGGCGCCGATCAGCTGCTGGTGCCGCTGGCCAGCGTGGACGCCGTCCGCCGCGCCGCGCCGGATTCCTCGAAGTTGAACCGGTGGCAGACCAGCAGCCTGGGCCGCAAGACCTTGTATGTGTTCGCCTTCGACGAAGGCAATGTGCAGGACGCGCGGCAGGTCGTCGTGGCCCGCTACTTTTTCGCCAAGGCCGGTGGCGGCGTGGACGAAGATGCGGGCACGGGTTCGGCCTGCGCCAACCTGGGCGGCTGGCTGATCCATCAGAAGCGTGCCTTGCCCATCAACATCCTGGTCGAGCAGGGCGATCAGATGGGCCGCCCGTGCCGCCTGTTGCTGGACGTGCAGGAAGACGGCCGTATTCAAGTGGGTGGCCGCGCGCTGGAAATCGGCCGCGGCGTCGTCACGATCTGAAGACGAAGGCCGCATAAAAAAACGGCGCCTGCTGATGCAGGCGCCGTTTTCTCTCTAGGCCTCAGTATGGAGTGCGGCCGTCTTACTTGCGGTTCTTGGCCGGGTCGACCTTGATGTTGTTCATCACTTGCTTGACCCCTTCCACGCCACGGGCGACGGTTGCGGCATGATCGGCTTCAGCCGCCGTGCCCACGGTACCGGTCAGCGTGGCAACGCCGTTGTTGGTTTCGACGGCAATTTCCAACGCGCTCAATTGCTTGTCGGCAACAAAGGCGGCCTTCACCTTGGTGGTCACCGTTGCGTCGGAGGCATACTCACCCACGGACTGCTTGGGCTTGCCATCATCGGCCGCAAATGCCATGGAAGTGAAAACAGCGCCAGTTCCCAGTGCGGCGGCGGCGATCAGCTTACGAATTTCCATAGTCGTACTCCTTTTCATATTGCCTGGCGCGATTCGTCTGGCGCCAGGCGTTCAACGTGCTAGTGGGGTATGCGTGCTATCGGCGTGTTCTATTTCTTTCGAAGTGCGCCGCTCAAGATGGACAAGAGCGCCAGCACCAGGAAGACAAAGAACAGGATCTTGGCGATACCCGCGGCCCCGGCGGCAATGCCGCCAAAGCCGAGAACCGCCGCGATGATCGCGATAACGAAGAAAACTACGGCGTAATGCAACATGTCAGCTTCTCCTGTGGTTTCGACCGATCAAGGCGGGGGTTAAATCAGGGATTGCGGTCGAAGAAATCCCGGACTTCCTTCTGGGCTTCTTCCTTGGTGCGGCCATAACGTTCCTGGATCAAACCAGCCAGACGTTCGGCATTACCTTCCGTGCGGGTCAATTCGTCGTCGGTGAGCTCACCCCAAGCCGCCTTGGCCTTACCGGTCAGTTGCTTCCACTTGCCGGCGATGATGTCGTTATTCATGGTGACCTCTCTTTGTCTGGAAGCGTCACTGGGTTCATGGCCGATGAATCCTGTGATCGCGGTTACGTTGGACGCTGATCAGCTAGCCCCTAACGTAAAAGCGGCCCTGGGGGTCTGTCAAACCTGGCTGTCGGCAAATGTAACAGCCAAATAAGGGCGGCGAAGCGCGATTTTCGACGGAAAAGAACACACGCTTTTCACTCTGCAAGAGTTACATTTGCGCAATGTTTTGTCCCCTTTTGAGCGGGGCTAGTAACGGGAGATACGGGAGATACGCGGAATATGCGGCGCCGGTATAGTCTTATCCGCAGCACAACGGCTCATTGATGGAACAGGAGGAATGCACGCATGACGCAACGACTTTGCAGCGCGATCTTGTTGACGCTTGCCGCGCTGGCGGCCGTGGGATGCACCCACGTGACAGACCGGTATCAGGCCTTGGCGCCGGCGGTAGGCGCCTCGGCCAGCTGATCGCAGCATCGCGCGGCGGCTCGTCCGCCTTTGCCGCGAACGAAAAACGGGGCGCTGTGAAGCGCCCCGTTTGTGTGCCTATGGCTAAGGCCTCCGCCTTTGCCCTTGCCGGCCGGCTCAGCTTTCGCTGATGCGGCGTGCGATGTGGTCCAGCGCCTCTTCCACCTGATCCACCAGGATCAGGCACAGGTCGCCCGCCGACAGCCGCGCCAGCGCCGTGTCGATGGCCAGGAATTCACCATGGATCTCTTCGATGTGCTGGGTGCGCGGCGCGCCCACCAGACCCTGCTGCAATAAGGCCAGCACTTCGCCGTCAGCGCGGCCGCGTTGGCATTGGTCTTGGTACAGCAGCACGTCGTCGAACGCCGCGCCCAGGATTTCCGTCTGCATACGGATGTCTTCATCGCGGCGGTCGCCCGCCCCGCTGATGACGACCGAACGGCGCTTGGCCGGCATGGCGTCCACGGCGCGTACCAGCGCCAGGATGGCGTCGGGGTTGTGGCCGTAGTCGGCAATGACCGTGGCGCCCCGGTAGTCGAACACATTGAAGCGGCCGGGCGCGGTTTGCGCATCGTTGACGAAGGTGGCCAGCCCGCGGCGCACGATGTCCCAGTCCAGGTTCAAGGCCCACGCGGCGGCAATCGACGCCATGGCGTTTTCCACCTGGAACGTGATCGTGCCGTCGCGGGTGAGGGGGATGTCCGCCAGCGGGAAACGGGTTTCGTCGGCGCCTTGCGCGGCCACGATGGCGTCGCCGTCGCGATACACCGAACGCAGCCCCTGCGCGCGATGCGTGGCCAGCACCGGGTGATTGCGGTCTTCAGCAAAGTAGGTGATGGACCCCGGGCAGCTTGCCGCCATCTCGGCCACGATCGGGTCGGCGGCGTTCAGCACTGCCGTGCCTGAAGGATGCACGTGCTGGACGATGACGCGCTTGACGACGGCCAGGTCTTCCACGGTGCTGATGTAGCCCAGGCCCAGGTGGTCGCCCATGCCGATGTTGGTGACGATGGCCACGTTGCAGCGGTCGAACGCCAGCCCTTCGCGCAGGATGCCGCCGCGCGCC
>CAJYKY010000404.1 GCA_913775005.1 uncultured Achromobacter sp. | reverse complement strand
AGCCGTGCTGCTCCAGCGCGGGCCTGACCATCGACGTGGCCGACCGCTTGCCCGAAGACCCGTCCGTGTTTGATTACGTGGCGGTCTGCGGCGGTAACGACTACATCAGCGGCCGTATGCCCGAAGCGCTGCGCGACTGGCTGCGTCTGGCGGCCGCGCAACGCGTGCGCTTGCTGGGCATTTGCACCGGCACGTTCGCGCTGGCGCAAGCGGATGTCATCGGCCCGCGCACGGTGTGCGTGCATTGGAATGTGCTGGACGCGTTTCGTGAACGCTTTCCGCAGACGCGCGCGGTGGTTGACCGGCTGTTTGTCGACGAAGGCGACCTGATTTCCTGCGCCGGTTCCACGGCCGCCATCGATCTGGCCTTGTATCTGGTGGCGCGGCATTGCGGGCGCGACAAGGCGCAACAGGCGATGCGGCACATGATGCTTCAAGGCGTGCGCCCCGGGCGTGTGCCGCAGGCGCATTTCCGTACCGACCTGTCCGGCATCCAGGATTTACGCGTGCGTCAGGCTGCGCATTACATCGAACAACGCATCGACAAACCGCCGCCGCTGGATGCCATCGCGCGTTATGTCGGCGTAGGCCGCCGTCAGTTGGAACGCGCGTTCCGGCTGGCCATCGGCATGTCGCCCATGGCGTTTCAACGGCAATTGCGGCTGGAATACGGAAGCTGGTTGTTGCTCAATAACTCTTGCAGCATCACGCAGATTGCGTTGGACTGCGGTTTTGCAGACGGCGCGCATTTCTCGCGCGATTTCCGCGCGCATTTCGGCGTGTCGCCACGCCAATATCAACAGGCGCGCAGTAAAGAAACCATCGAACCCTAGCGCGTCGGGACCACGCCGGAATGTTTCTTGCGTCGCCCGGCGCGTGACGCAAGGAGAACGGCATGACCTATGACCTTTGGTATTGGGACGGCATCCCTGGGCGCGGAGAGTTTGTGCGCTTGGCGCTGGAAGCAGGCGGAATACCGTATCGGGAACGCGCGCGGGAACCCGGTGCAACTGAAAATACGCTGATCGACGATATGAAGTCGCCGCGTGAACATCCACCGTTTGCGCCGCCGTATCTCGTGGTGGGCAAGATGACACTGGCGCAAACCGCCAACATCCTGCTGTACCTGGGCGAAAAGCATGGGCTGGCGCCCGATAGCGTGGAAGGGCGCTTGTGGGTGAATCAGCTACAGCTGACCATCGCCGACATGGTGACCGAGGCGCACGACACGCATCACCCGCTGTCCGCCGACGCCTATTACGAAGAGCAGAAAGAAGAAGCCGCAAGGCGCGCGCGCGGTTTCCGCGAAGAACGCATTCCGAAATTCCTGGGGTATTTCGAAAGAGTGCTAGCTGGCCCAGACGCTTGGCTTGCAGGCGGCAAGCGATGGACCTACGTGGATCTATCGCTCTTTCATTTGGTGGACGGTTTGTTGTACGCCTTTCCCAAACGCATGGGCACGTTGGCCGCGCATTATCCGAACGTAATGGCCTTGCATGCGCGCGTCGCAGAACTGCCTGCGTTACAACCCTATTTTTCCAGCGCCCGGCGCCTGGCGTTTGGCGACGGAATTTTTCGCCAGTATCGAGAGCTGGATGCCGCCTGATGGCGATACGGTCCCATTATTTAATGGCCATTATTAATGGGGACATTTTTATCGCCAGCTGAACGATTTCTGAATTATTAATTTTTCATTGGCCTGCAACAATTATTTTTTTGTCACTGACCGCTATTTGGTTGAGAAACGTGCATTTTTAGGATTAAATATTTTCCATCGGATACATCCTGCAGCACTTCCTTTTCTGTTGTTTTTTCTTTATCCATGCCTGCCGTGCCGATTCACTTCATTCGTTTGTACATCACTATCAGCCTCGTCCCTTCCTAGGCAGGAGATGCCACCATGCAATGGACTACCTTAAGTCGTCTGTTTGGCGCCGATCGCGGAATGCGCAAAGCCGAACTCGACGGCCAGATCGCCGCCATCCACAAGGCCCAGGCGGTTATCGAATTCGATCTTCAAGGTTACGTGCTCATGGCCAACCAGAATTTTCTGGACACCATGGGTTATTCGCTGGAAGAAGTTCAGGGCCAGCACCATTGCATGTTCATTGATCCCGACGAGCGCACCTCCGCCGAATATGCGGAGTTCTGGCGCAGGCTGGGTCAAGGCGCCTGTGACGCAGGGCGGTACCGGCGGGTTCGCAAGGATGGCGGCGACGTCTGGCTGCAAGCCTCGTATAACCCCATCTACGATAAACGCGGTCGCTTGCTCAAAGTGATCAAGTACGCCACCGATATCACCGCGCAGCAGCAGCGTCAGGCAGATACCGAAGGCCAGCTGGCCGCCATTTCGAAAGTGCAGGCGATTATCGAGTTCGAACTGGACGGCACCATTATTCGCGCCAATGACCTGTTCTTGAATGCCGTGGGGTATCACGCGGCAGAGGTCGAAGGCCGCCATCACAGCATGTTCGTGCGGCCCGAAGAATCGCAAAGCCCGGCCTACAAGGAATTCTGGCGCAAGCTGCGCAGCGGCTTGCACGATACGGGCCAGTATCTACGCATTGGCAAGGGCGGCCGCCAGGTCTGGATCGAAGCCAGCTACAACCCCATCTTCGATGCCGAAGGCCGGCCATTCAAGGTCGTCAAATACGCCACCGACATCACCAAGCGATTCACCGCCGCGCAAACCTTGCGCGTTGCCGTGCAGGGGCTGACTGAAAACGCCGAGCGCGCCAGTCAGGCCAATGCCCTGGCGCTGGACGCCAGCCAGATTGCCGAGCAGGGCGGCAAGACGGTTAAGGGTGTGGTCAAGACCATGGGCGCCATCACGGAAAGCTCGCGCCGCATTTCCGAAATCATCGGCGTCATGGACGGCATTGCGTTTCAAACCAACATCCTCGCGCTGAACGCCGCCGTGGAAGCGGCCCGCGCCGGCGTACATGGCAAGGGCTTCGCCGTGGTGGCTGCCGAGGTCCGCAGCCTGGCGCAGAACAGCGCGGCGGCCGCCAAGGAAATCAAAGGCCTGATCACGACATCGGTCGAACAGATTGAAAGCGGCGCGGGGCAGGTGCAGTCAGCGGGCACCACGATGGAAGACATCGTGGCCTCGTCGCGCCGCGTGACCGAGATCATGGCCGAAGTTGTGAACGTGTCGCTGGCCCAATCCGCCAAGCTGGGCGATGTCACCGAAGACATCACGCAGATGACGGCCGAAGCCGCGCAGACACTGCGCGCCACGCAAGATGCGGCGGATGCCGCCCGAAACGCGGCCGCTCGCCAACACGTGGGTATCGTACGGCCGGTGGCGGCCACGGTACGCGCTCGTCCTGCGGCCAACACGCCGCTGCCCCCGAAGCCGGTGCTGGAGTACGTGCGCTACTGATACCGGGCAAGTACGCGAGTGCGCTATAAAGACGGTCTTGTCTGAACCCCCAGGCCTGGGCAGGAACACTCCGCCCGGGCCGCGTTATTTGTAGCAAACCGTCCATGACCGAATCCGAAGCCTTGGCTCTTGCCTCGCACCGCCACTACAAGGGCGGCCTGTACCTGTACGTGGGCACCGCCCGCCATTCCGAAACCGAAGAGTCGATGGTGGTCTACGAACACCTGTGGCCGCACGAGCGTGGCTTGTGGGTGCGCCCGGCGTCGCTGTTCTTCGGCAAGCTTGCCGATGGGGCGGCGCGTTTCGCCCCCTTGCATCCGGCATCGTAAGGCCATGATGTTCTACAACCGTCGGCCGCGCGCGGGCGGCTCAACCAGCAGCCTGGGCGCGGGCCAGGCACGGCCCGCCGGCGCACGTACCCAGGCGGGCAAGACGCAAGCTGCCAAGACACTTGCGTCGGCCTTGCAAGCCTTGCGCGGCCCGTTCATCGTGGCCGACCTGGAAACCACGGGCCTGTCCACCGCCACCTGCGAAATCCTTGAATTTGCGGCCGTGCGAGTCGAACCTTGCGGCACGATGGCACGCGAGTACACGCAGGTCGTGCGCACGATGTCGCCCGTGCCCTCGTTCATTTCGCGCTTGACGGGTATCACGCAGGCAGAAGTGGACCGCCACGGCGTACCGGTTGCCGAGGCGTTCACGTCGTTTCTGGCCTTTGTTGAAGACCTGCCCGTGTTTTTCCACAATGCGTCGTTTGACCGCCGCTTCCTGGGCGCGGCGGCAGACCAGACCGGGATGCCTTTCGCAAACGCCACGCATTGCACGTTGGCGCTGGCGCGCCACGCGTGGCCGGAATTGCCGTCGCACAAGCTGGAGATCCTGGCGCGTCATGTCGGGGCTTCGAACCCCACGCACCGGGCGCTGGCCGATGTGCGCACCACGGTGGCGGTAGCGCTGGCGGCCAACTTGCGTCTGGCCAGCGCGGGCTGAGGGCGGCTGTAGCGGCGGGGTGCAGCGCCGCCGATCCGCCTATGCTTGCGCAGAGTCAGATCACTTTCTGTTCGTGATGGACTTGCGGCGGCTCAACGAAGAAACCCGCCACCAATTTGCGCCATTCTTGAAAATCGCTGGATTCGCGGAAATCCACCATGTGGTTTTCCACCGTTTCCCAGGCCACGACCAGCGTGTAGCGCTGCGGCTGTTCGATGCTGCGATGCAGCTCCATGCCGTGGCATCCGCGGGCTCGCAAAAATAGCGGCTTGGCTTGCGCGACGCCGGCTTCAAACAGCGCTTCCTGCCCTTCGCGGACATGAATGCTGGCAATCTCCTGGATCATGAGGATGTCTCCGGTGAATAGGGCCAGGCGGGTCCTGGCGGGCCGGGGTAGTATGGCTGAAATTTTTCCTTCCAACCTGTTCGATGACGCCCCGCGCCGTAATCCTGACTCGCCTGATTGCCGTCCGCCTGCTGTGGTACGCGGGTATCGGCGCCATCGCCTTTCTGGCGTTGGCGCTGCACACGCCATTCAGCGTGGCGGCCGTGTTGTCGGCCATTGCCATCTACATTCCCTTGTCGATGCTGAGCCTGCCCGTGATGGCGTGGTTGAGCGTGAACCGCGGTATGCGCGCGCAGAACGAAGGGACCGCGCATGCTGCCGTTACGCCTTCGCGCGCGTTGCCTTCGGCCTTGCCGTCTGCATGGCCGGCGGTTGCGGCGGCGGTGCTGGGCGTGGTCTTGTTGGCCAGCGCGCGCGTGTGGGCCAATCTTGATCTTGCGGAATGCGGCGTCTTGCTGCTGCTGGTGGCAGGCGACCTGTCCTTGGCGCGGCGCGAGGCTGTGCAGTACCTTCGGCTGGC
>CAJYKY010000403.1 GCA_913775005.1 uncultured Achromobacter sp. | reverse complement strand
CCATGACTTCGTCTCTTGAGTAGGCAGGACGGAATCGCCGCCAACATGGCGGCGCGCGGGGGAAAGCTTCGGATTATCCCACCGCTTTGCGGCAGGGGGTTGTCAGGCCGGGGTCAGGGGGCCATTCGCATGGCCGCCACGTCCAACACGCCGGCGTCGCGGTTGCTGAGCACGCTGCGCACGGTGCCGTCAGGCGCTTGCAGCACCGAGTTGCCTGCCGATACTTCCTGGCCGCCCTCGCGTCGGGCCGAGCGGCCGCGCGACGGCGAGAACAGCAGGTCGCCCGGCTGCGCGCCGGGCAGGCGCGGGTTGGCGGACAGCACGCGGGTGCCGGGCGGATACGTCATGACGCCCAGGGCAGTTTCACGCGCCAGCAGGCCTTCGAAGTTCAGCGTCCGGCGCTGGTCGTCCAGCCGCATTTCGACTTTCAGCAGCGGCATCTGGTGCAGCGTCATCGCCTCGCTGCCTTCGGTGCGCAGCAGCCAGCGCGGCTGGGCCGATGCGGTGGCGGGCAGGGGGGCAGCGCCTGCCGGGGGCCCGGTTCCTGCCGCTGCGGTATTGGCCGCTATCTGCGAACTTGGCGAACCCGGCGCCGCGGCGCGCGCGGCCTCGTCAACCTTGAGCCAGGAGCCGGGCGGCACGGGCTGCTGGTCCAGCGTGTTGCCGATCGCCAGATGGCAACTGGCGAAACGGGGCTGGCCGGCCAGCATCACGAATTCGATCCGATGCCCGTGCGCGCACAGCCAGCCTTCTTGCGCCTGATCGCGGGCAATTTCGACGGACAGGGTTTCGGGCTGCTTGGCGGTGGCGGCGTAGCGGAACAGTTGCGTGGCGGTCACGCCCTGGATGGGGGCCGGGTGGGTCTCGGGAAAGACGGCGCGGTCGAACGATTCCAGTTCGCCGGGGCGGGTCAGGCTGAGCACGGTGCCGGCCGGCATGTCCACGCCCGCCAGGCGGGTGGCGTGCGGCAAGGTGGTCTTGCGATCAGCGTCGGCCTGGGCGGCGCGCTGGGCCGAAAAGCGCAGGCTGAATTGCTGATAGGGAAAGATGGCGCCCACAAGCGCCAGCAAGGTCATCAGCGTGGTGCCCAGGCGGCGGTGCTCGCCCAGCCACAGCCGGGCCTTGCGCGTGGTGGCCAGGACGGCCAGCCAGGTCAGCAACGTGGCCAGGCAAGCCAGCGAGGCCGCCATCAACACATAGAAATTACCGCCAGGAAGGGATACCGGAATCATGGCGGCAATTATGCGCCAAACCCTTAGCCCTTGCCGGACTCCGAGCGGGTGGCAATCACCTGAAGTTTGAGTTCGCCCAGCGACTGGAAGAGGGCGTTGCGGGTGGACTCGGGCAGGTCGCCAAACATGGACTTGACCCAGGACTCATGCGCGCGCGCCATCCGAGCAAAACTCTTCTTGCCTTGAGGAGTGAGCTTGATCAGCGAGCTGCGGCGGTCGGATTCGACCTTGGTGCGCACCACCAGCCCTTCTTTTTCCAGCTGGTCGGTAATGCCGGTGATATTGCCGTTGGTGACCATCATGTGACGCGACAGTTCGCCCATCTTCATGCCCTTGGGCGCGCGCTGCAATTGCGCCATCAGGTCAAAGCGCGGCAGCGTCGTGTCGAACTCATTGCGCAGCCGGCTGCGGATCTCGCTTTCAACAAGATTGGCGCAAGTCAGCATGCGCAGCCACAGCCGCAACGCGTGATGGTCATCGGGCGCGGCGCGGGATTCGAGATCAGGAGCGTCAGTCATCGGCGGTTTCTTGAGGTTCGGCGGGATGTCGGGTACTGTCGCGTGCGTTGCACCGGCAGACCTGTCCGACGCGGTCATTGTTGAGGTGGAGGGAAAACCCTTCGGTAAAAACCCTAGTCTTGTTTTGAAGAATACTTTAAACCTAAACTATGAACCACGCCAGTTTTCCCGATGCCGCACTAGGGGATTGTGGTGTGTCACCCTCAAAAAGAACACCCTCTGCGCGGGCTCGCGCACGGAGCACACCACCATGCGTTTGATCACTTCCCTTATCGCCGCCGCTGCGCTGGTTCCCGCCGTGGCCATGGCCGACGCGGTCAAGGTCGGCATCGCCAACGATATCTCCGGCCCGTTCTCGGCGCTGGGCGCGGAAGCGCGCGACGGTTTCAACCTGGCCATCAAGCAATTGGGCGGCAAGCTGGGCGGCCAGCCCGCCGAATTCGTCCAGACCGACATGGGCGGCAACCCCGACCAGGCGCGCCAACTGGTCACCCGCTATATCCAGCGCGACAAAATCGATTTCTTCACCGGCCCCATCGGCTCGAACGTGGCGCTGGCCGTCGGCCCCGCCCTGTTCGCGGCCAAGGTGCCGTACCTGTCGAACAACCCCGGCCCCAGCCAGTTCGCTGGTGCCCAGTGCAATAACTACTGGTTCGGCACGTCCTACCAGAACGACGCCTTCCATGAAGCCGCCGGCAAGGTTGCCGCCGACCGCGGCTTCAAGAAGATGTTCATCATGGCCCCGGACTACCCGGCCGGCAAGGACGCATTGACGGGCTTCAAGCGCGGCTACAAGACCGCCCCGGGCGACGAGGTCTACACCAAGCTCGGCCAGATCGACTACGCCGCCGAAATCGCGCAGATCCGCGCTGCCAAGCCGGACGCCGTCTACATCTTCCTGCCGGGCGGCATGGGCATCAACTTCGTCAAGCAGTTCGTATCGGCCGGCCTGTCGCAAAGCGTCAAGCTGATCGGCCCGGGCTTCTCGGCCGACGAAGACGTCATCCAGGCCGTGGGCGACCCGATGCTGGGTATGTACAACACGGCGCAATGGGCGCATGACCTGGACGTGCCGCAGAACAAGATCTTCGTTGACGCCTTCCGCAAGGAATACAACGGCCGTTACCCGTCCGTGTACGCGGCCCAGGCTTACGACGTGATCATGGCCATGGACGCCGCCGTCAAGCAGGCAGGCGGCAAGGCCTCTGACCGCGACGCCATCGTCAAGGCGCTGGAAAAGGCCGACTACCCGTCGGTGCGCGGCAGCTTCACCTACGGCAAGAACCACTATCCGATCCAGGCCTACTACCTGCGCG